>DATNRH010000539.1 GCA_036703605.1 Candidatus Obscuribacterales bacterium
GTCGAGGCGCTCTTTAATGTTGACGGAATAACTTGTATTTTGTAGCGTAATTCCCATCTGCTCCGCAATGGATTGGAAAAGATTGTTGAAAATCTCTAGGAGTACAGGATCAGGAGTAGACGTTGTCTCGTGGTCTAGATCTAAGGGTTCGGCGGCTACAGCAGCAACCTGGCGCAGAATCAGAGCGTTGTGCTCTGTTAAACATGCCACCCAGCCAGACTCCACCACATTGGTTCCTGTTGCTTCAATGATCAGAGCTGGGCCAGGAATGGTGTCGCTGGGGCACAGATCGGCGCGATGGTAGACGGGCGCAGGATGCCACTGATGATGGCTATACACTGTTACAGTGGCGATCGCCTTGAGGGGACTGTCACGTTGGGTAGACACCTGAGATTCCGCTAAGGGAGGCGTCTGACCGATCACCTCGACGGAAGCAGCTTCAATGATTAAATCCTTATCTGGCATAATGAATCCATAGCGCTGCTTATGCTGCTCCTCAAACTGCGATCGCATCTCATCCATGCTGCCAGCGGTCACAAGAAGCGCTGAATCTGTGCCTGCGTAGCGCAAATGGGTTTTACGGATGGACTGCAAGGTATCCTCTGTCATCCCTTGACCGATCACCTCTGCCATCGCCTCCTGCTGTAAGGTCTCCAGAATTTGAGATAACTGCGGTAGCATATCCATGGTTAAAGGCTGTTCTACGGCCATCTCTCGTAGACTGCGCACATCTGCTTGACCGATGCCGTAGGCAGAGAGAACGCCGGCGTAGGGATGGAGGAAAATCTGAGTCATGCCCAAGGCTTCGGCAATCAGACAAGCGTGCTGTCCACCAGCTCCCCCAAAGCAGCAGAGGGTATAGTCTGTGACATCATATCCTCGCTGCACCGATATTTTCTTGATAGCATTAGCCATTTTATCAATGGCGATCGCTAAATAACCTGCTGCTACCTGTTCTGGTGTGCGGCGATCGCCCGTTTGCTCCTCAATTAGAGCTGCTTGTTCCGCAAAGGCCTGCTGAACGCCCTCTCGGTCAAGGGGAAGATTCCCGTCTGGACCAAAGACCTGAGGAAAGAAGTCGGGCTGTAGCTTACCTAGCATAATATTGCAGTCTGTGACCGTCAGGGGGCCGCCCTGGCGATAGCCGGCGGGCCCTGGCTGTGCTCCGGCGGAGTCTGGCCCTACGCGATATCGGGCTCCATCAAACGATAGAATTGAGCCACCCCCAGCTGCCACAGTATGGATCGATAGCATGGGAGCCCGCAGCCGTACCCCGGCTATCTCGGTTTCAAAGGTGCGTTCATAGTCACCCTTGAAGTGCGATACATCAGTAGACGTACCGCCCATATCAAAGCCAATGATGCGATGAAAGCCTGCCTGCACACTTGTTTTAACGGCACCTACAATACCCCCCGCTGGCCCTGAGAGTAGGCTATCTTTTCCTTGGAATAAACGAGCATCAGTCAATCCACCATCTGATTTCATAAATTCTAACTTCGGACAAAAGGCCCCTAGCTCCTCGGGTTCTAACGCTGCAGCAACTTGGTCTACATAGCGGCGGAGAATCGGAGATAG
>DATNRH010000540.1 GCA_036703605.1 Candidatus Obscuribacterales bacterium
TGCAGGGTGGCCGCGGCCCCTCTTTTGGGGCTACCGCTTGCTCATCGTTCCATTTGCGGCTTTGTTCTTACCGCTTGCATCATTTCAAAAGCAACGTATGTCTCTACCTCACAGCCACGTTTGTTCACCGCTACTTTGCGCACTCCCGAGCCCGACTCCCTCTTTCTAACCGAACCCCAACAATTTACACCATGTCCTCATTTCCAGTCAGCTCAACACCATTATTTTTTCTAGCCAACATACTGGTTCTGCCCCTGTATCTTGGGCTCCTCTATGCCAACTGGTCTGTTGCCCAGCCTGGTGTGATGGACGAAATCGTCACGGGGTTGCTTCAGAATCGACCTCGCCGCAACCTCATGTAAGTTTACTGTGGGCTAAGGTTCCGGTTAGCCTAGTTTTGGGTCAGGGTCTGAGTTGTATCACGTTAGACTTCGGGTAGGTTAAGGTAGTTGGGCTAGCTTGGATTTAGTGGTCAATCCGTTTGTTAAGGGATAGGGTTGTATGGGGAGGGTTGGGGGGCGAGCGGCATCATTATTTGGTGTATTGTGACAGCCCAGGATCGTCAACGCCATTTTTGCAGGGGTCATGTTATCTTGGTTCCAATACTGGCCAGTTACGCCCGATTGGATTGTCCAAAACATTCCTCACAACCTCTACAATAGTAGCGAGGTGTGGACCCCCGCCTCTTATGGGTTCACGGTAAGACTCTACCTTCCTGTGCAGTATCACAAAAGATAATGATCTAGGCCATTGTCGTGCTTGCAGTAATCGTTTACCAAATTCAGGTGTCAGTTAATATAACATGCCTGGTAAGCCCCTACCCTATCTCTCAACCCGATCTCTTAGCTGCGAGTTGGGGATCCACCGACATTACCCTTCATTCCACTACTCCACCCTCCGCTACTCTCGGCCACCCACGCTACCCCCCTATTTAGAGAGTTGAGGGGAAAGGGGCAGAAGTGGACACTCTGGTTGATCAAGCAGCTCTGTGCCTTCATGGCAGTTCGCAACAGCTTACCTGGCCATGAAACCCCACTGACGGTCCGTGAGCTC
>DATNRH010000541.1 GCA_036703605.1 Candidatus Obscuribacterales bacterium
TACCAGAACCCACTCATACCTCAGAAACTCCCCTATGTCCAAACGCCAGTCTGAATCTGAATCCGACGCTGAACCTAAGCGTGCTGCGATCCAGGACCCCCGTCCCCCCCTCAACGTCGATCCCATGGACATGGACGGTCCGAATCCCCTTGCCGAAGCAAACAACTTCCTCATGAACAATAATGCTGCTGTGAACATCGCCCCTGGCTCGGATCAGCCTCTGGCAGACGCTGTGCCCCCTGCCGAGGAGGAAGATGCCCACTCTGACCTCGAAACTGACGACTTTGACCTCTCTGGTTTTGCTGAAGAGTTCGCCAACTATGTCTCTCCAGATGAAGAGGCCCCTCGCCCCTGCGTTACATACGAGATCAAGCTCCCAAAGATCACTGAGTTTTCACGCACCGACATCCATACTGCCCTCGCTACCCTTCCCCTTCGCCTAGTGACAATTGTCGAAGGCTTGAACCCCATTGGCAAGGCCACTGTCTACGCCGACGATGCCCAGCTCGCCCTTGAACAGCTCAAGAAAGCAGGCTACTCAGTCATCCCCGCTCCACCCTCTCGCGACGATGCTGAGGCCTGGGAACTATACCGTGCCCGTAGCATCTATTTCCTAGGCGTTAGCGCTGGCACTACGCAATACAGAACCAAGGCCGAAAGGAGACAATCCGAAATGGCTTTTGTGACCTGGGTCAACGAGCGCGTTACTCTCCTTGTCCAAGCTGACCCGAATGTCAACTTTGAACCCCCTTTTATTCACGATGCTCACCACGTGTACAATTCAAATGTGCACATCAGTACCACCTTCCTTGAGACCTCGTCTCCTGAACTTGCTACGTTCCTACAGGGCAAGGTGATCAGCACCCCAGAGCAAGAGTATCATCTTGGCCACGTTCAGGACGAGGAGGATGTCCTAGTCTCTGTTAAGATCCTCAACTCGTCCCCCATTCACAGGGACTCTATGACCGCTGCTCGTGTGCGTGATGTGCTGATCGACCGTGCAAACAGTTTCTTGGCTGAGAAGCTCCGGGATCCTATCCCTCCTCCCATCCGAGTCCAACTCAGATGGTTTAAGGACGGCCGCCCTGCTGACCCAGTGCTTCAGTGGAACAACAAGGAGGACCGAGACCGGGCTTTCAAATCTCTTTCGTCCTTGCACCGTAAAACTATCGTCATAAAAAAGTGGACCAAGCGTCCAGCATTGTACTCTGTCTTTTTGTTGGTCTTGCGAGCTGAGAGAGCTCCCTACTCCCCCCCCTCTCTAAGTCTCCTACGTTGTGGCGATGTCGAGTCTAACCCGGGCCCATATGCAACTAGGGGCGGTATAAAGTGTACCCACTGCCCAAATAAGGCAACCTACTACTGCGATCGGTGTGGTATGCACTTTAGTTGCAACTTAGCCAAATGCGTTGATTCTCTTAGAGCCCATGTAAACGAACGCCGCTGCCTAGCCCCATCCCCCTACTCAACCCAGCTACGGCGCCTTGCTAGCCTCCCCGCGTTAACTGGTGTCAACCCAGACCCTGTAAACAAAACGGTTGAACTTGCAGCACTTTCCTCTCCAAACATCACCATTCTCTCCCTCAATGCAAATGGTCGCCTTAATTCCAAGTCAGATGACCTCCGCCACCTTGTTGATAAGACCAAACCCTCAATCATCCTCTTCCAAGAAACCCACTTTAGGGATGAGGTAGATATCTCCGTCCTTGACCTCCTCCTCCAAAACTACTCAATATTTGCCACACCGCCTCCTAAATCAGGTGCAAATACCCAAGGAACCGGCCTGGCTGTAGCAATTTCATCCAATATCGCACATAATTACCTAGTCTCTAACATTTCCAAGAGATATCAGGTAGTCACCGCCAAGGATAAATCCTTGGTCCTCCATAACACCTACTTCCGCTCAGGCCGACAACACCTTAAGG
Source organism: Candidatus Obscuribacterales bacterium (assembly GCA_036703605.1). Classification (NCBI taxonomy): domain Bacteria; kingdom Bacillati; phylum Candidatus Melainabacteria; order Candidatus Obscuribacterales; species Candidatus Obscuribacterales bacterium. The sequence goes on from DATNRH010000541.1 coordinate 1,926, forward strand.
GTAGATATGGCCTTCTTGTCGATGTTCTCACCCAGCTAACACATCAACCTAATGCGAGACATATCATTGGAGGTGACTTCAACTTTGTTGACAACCCTACCCTTGATGCCGTTGGCCTCAAGCACCCCCCACGAGATAAACACCTTTCAGATGCGTTCCACAACGCTGGGCTGATTGACACCTTTCGCTCCGAACATCCCCTAACAATTGGAATTACACGCCCCACCCCAAATAACAAGAATGAGGGTTCCCGTCTTGACCGCTTCTACACCAACGACACCACCCTTATTGGCAAAACCCTTATTATATCAGAGTATGTTGGCTGCATCTCTGACCATGTCCCAGTCCTATTCACCACCACAATCCCCCTCCCTCGGATGGGGCCAACTCCTACAAGAAGACCTGCAAGACACGTCCAATTCCTCTCTGACCCTAAGCTCCTTGACCAATTCCAAAATGAAATAACTACAATGCGAGAAACCCACTCCACTCCTTTTACTCTTCCAGAACTGGTTGAGAAATTGGAGGAGCTCAGGAAAAAACTTTCCCCAATGGTTAAACCTACCCCTGATCCAGTCCGGATCCAAGCCCAGAGGCTCTATAACAAGTTCAAGAAACTCGATAGGATCTTAGCGCATGCTAGGAATGTAATCCGAGGGAAACCCACAGCAGAGCAAAGCCTTCAAAAATTACAAAACCTTCTCCGGCGCTCCCCGGCCGAACTTCAACATCTCCCTATCCTCCTTCAAAACGGAAAGCATGTGGATCTCTACAAAGCTACGAGGACATTAGCAACTAAAGCTAAACGAAAATGGAAAACAGCCAACCACACCTACCTCTCCTCCATCACCGATAAGGCCGTCGAGATATACACCAAATCTCGCAGTATCTATGGAATCAACAAGATGCTCAACGGTCGCTTGCGACCCCGTCAGGTTCCCCGCTGGGTCTACAAGAATGGCTCCCCGACCGACAACCCAGAGACAGTCCAGGACGAAATTGAAAAGTCACT
>DATNRH010000542.1 GCA_036703605.1 Candidatus Obscuribacterales bacterium
GTGATCTTCTTTTTGCACGAAGTCTGTTAGCTCGGCCTCAAGGGTATGGAGTGAAGTAAGACTTGAGAATTGTATGCTATGGTAGTCTTGTTTCTTTCTCGGCTAGTCCAATTTTTGACAAAATTATGAGCGTACGTAGAAGTGTAAAAAGTTGTGTGACGTCGTAGCGGTAAAGTGTGCGTTGTTTTAAGGCAGTCTTTATTGGACAAAGGATAAGTGTTGATGGATGTGCATAAGAAGTGTAAAAAATTGTGTGATAGAGTTGAGGTGTGCGTTCTTGTAAAGGCAGGTCTCCTCATCCTCCCCCTCCTCCTCCAGGTGAAATGGTCAGCTCGATTAGATGCGGAGGGTTAGGACTTGAGCTGGGGTTGGGGTCGAGGCTAGGGTTGCCAGAGCTAGGGCTGGGGCTGGGGCTAGGGCCTGAGCCCGGGTTATTGCTAGGACTAAGGGCACTGGGTGGTGGCTGAAGTTCTACTAAGCCCGAGAATCGTCCATATGGGGTCTCAATCTCGGCATCATAGACGTTAGTCTTCCCAGGCACTAGGACAAGTCGGACGTACTGCTCCGGCGGCACTTTCCCGCCAAAAACCGGCGGTAGACTTGACCCAAAGTTGCCCCACTGTACTTTACTGGGACTTTGCCTAGCGTTGTCCATCAGCCAGGGGCGAGGTCCTGCTGGTCTTGGGCCGTCCATCTGTATTGGACCTGGGCCCCACTGCAATATGCTAGGCCCTGGGGCTGGTGCTCGACTTTGCCCAAAGTTGTCCTTCGAACTAGGGCTTGATAATGGGGCCGATGAGGGATTTTGCCAAAAAGTAGCCCCCTGTGATGCACTGGGATCGGGGTTGCTTAAGGTTAGAGGTAGGGCGGGGCTAGGAAAAGGGTTGGGGCTATTGCTGGAGTTCATATCCACTCTGGCCCCAACCCTGACATACCTACTAGGTGGCGGTGCGCTAAGAGACGGAGAGGGTGGATGTTTTTGGCCAGAGTTGTCCTCTGCTTTGCTGTAGGAAGCAGGAAGGAAAGTTGAGAAGCGACTAATGAGGTCTGGATTGCCCTCAAAGAGTGTGTTCACCTTTTCCACCACCCCTTCCACACTTAGCCTAGGGCTGTAAGACACTATGGATGATCCCTGTCCCTTAATCCTGACCTTGAGCCCTAACCGAGACCATGCTGTGACACTCTTACCAACACCGTCCCGACCCCCT
>DATNRH010000543.1 GCA_036703605.1 Candidatus Obscuribacterales bacterium
TCTGGATTTGAGTCATTCATCTTCGCATTAGTAACCCTTTCCTGCGTTGAACATTACGTCAGTCCCCCATACTCCTATTGTTACTGCGTCAGAGCTGTTGAAGCAATTGACTCAAGGCTTACTGTCAGATCAACATCCTCACGATCTGTTGAGCCGGTTTGCCCAAGCCCTCGGAGCTCTATTCTCCGCAGATGCTGTGGCACTGATTCAAACAATTCCAGGACAATCGGGGTTGCAGACCATGTACTGGCACAACCAAGGGATTCACAGCCCACATCCTGACTATCGTTCCCCTTGCTTGCTGAATATCCTAGAGCATCCAGCGATCGCTACCTTGTTTGCTAAGTCAAACGTTCTTGCTATTCAAGACTTTACCGCCAAAGCCAGCCAACACTGGCTCACGGGAGACATCCTAGAATGGCTTTCTGTTTTAAGCGATCGCACTGGACAGTCCACGACGTCATGGAGCCAGCCCCGTTCCTTGCTAGCTGTGGTAACTCGTTTGGATCACTGTGTCAACGGAGTTTTTGCTGTGATGCGATCGCAGCCTTACCAATGGATGGAGGCAGATGTGCAACTACTAAATGATTTGGCAGAACCCTTGGCGATTGCCATGTCCCATGCTCAATTTCAGCAGCAGGTGCGGCAGCAGCGCCGCTACCAGGGAGTGATTGGACAGTTGGTGACCGCTGTTCGCCATACAGAAACGCTAGAACATATTTTTGAGCAGGCTCTTAGCGAGGTTGTATCGACTCTTCAGGTCAGCCGTGGGTTTATTTTGCTCCTGAAGTATACCGATCCTGCCTACCAACGTCAGTCTCGCTCGGCCATCGCCGGCGTGCGGGTCTCTGTTGCCCATCAGTGGCCTCAAACCTGTGAACTCCCTCAACCAGAGGGGCTAGCGATCGCCTTGGATAGCGAGGATCGTCATGCCGGCACTTGGATCAACTATTCCTTTGCCCTGTCGGATTGTCCCTCTTGTCAACACCTCTATCTCCATCCCCAAGATATTCTGGCAATTCCTGACTCCTTAGCCTCTTCGTTGAGCACAGCCAGGATAGAGAAGGATGCTTGTTCCCTGCACATTTCTCCTCTAGCTAGTGCGGTGATGCCATCCTTGGTGCTGGTGCCCCTAGAGAGTCACGGTAAGGTGCTGGGCTACCTAGCGATCCAACATCACCAACGTTGTGTATGGCAATCGGAAGAGCTGGACTTCCTGAAGCTTGTGGCAGCTCAGGTGGGTACGGCTATTATTCAATCTCATACGCTTCAACAGGTTCAGTCTTTGGTGGAAGAGCGCACGGCGCAACTGAAGCATAGTCTGGATGTGCAAGCTAAGCTGTATGCCAAAACTCGCCAGCAAATCGAGCAACTTCAGCAGCTCAATCAGCTCAAAGATGAGTTTCTCAGCACCATGAGCCATGAACTGCGTACGCCTCTCACCAGCATGACCTTGGCAATTCGTATGTTGCGCCAAGCCAATCTGCCGGAGGAGCGCCGCCAAAAGTATTTAGATATTTTAGAAGAGCAATGTGCCCAGGAAACGAGCCTGATTAATGACTTGCTAGCCCTGCAAAAAATTGAAACGGGGAGTGCATCGAGCTACCGCCATAAGATCGATGTTTACAGCATGATTCGTGGCATTGCCCAGTCCTTTGATGATGATTTTTCCAGCCGGGATGTTCGATTAGCCGTAGATATACCGAAGCAAAATCTCAGTATTCGTACGGATACGGACAGTCTGCAGCGTATCCTGACAGAGCTGTTAACCAATGCTAAAAAATATGCGGCGGTGGGCACCGATGTCCATTTGCAGGTTGTGTCAGAGCGATCGCCTGCCGGGTTACCCTTGCTGCGCGTCACGCTCTGTAATGTGGGCGAAGGCATTGATGCTGAGGATATGCCCTATATCTTTGATAAATTCCGGCGTGGTCGGGGCATTACGCAAAAGGCAATTCCAGGAACAGGTTTGGGCCTAGCACTGGTTAAAGGGTTGGTTGAGCATCTTAATGGCACGATTGAGGTATCTAGTCAGCCGATCATAGCTCCAGTGAGGGCAGGAGATGGAGGCATTTATCAGGCTGATCGGCATGCTTCTTGGGAAACCTGTTTCGTGCTGACGCTTCCCCAGTTATAAGATCGATCAGGACAAAAAATTGGGTAGGATAGGTTGGGTGACAAGTAGAGAATTATGCTTACGGGCTGAGGGGCTCACCGTCGGCCTCTGCCCTAGGCCATACCTAAGATAACGAGCTCTCAGTTGAGCACTCGGTAGAATGCGTATAGCCTCGGTATGGCTCCGCTAAAGCGATAGCGTAACGCATCAAGGCTGTGCACAAGCGACAGCGTAACGCATCAAACAAGACGGTTTGTTTAGATCCACTTGCTTAGAGGTTACCGATGGATCAATCCTATTCTAAAGAAGGTGAGTCTTTGACGCCTGAACTTCAGGCCATAGATCTAGGTGTAACAGAGCTGGACGTAGAGGCTTTGTCTGGCAGTGAGGGAATAGAGATTGCAACAGAAACCCTAGGACAGCGATCGCGCCGGATTACTGCAGAGATCTGGCTACCCCATTCCCTAGAGCAGATCTGGCAGCTTTTAACCGACTACGATCATCTCGCAGACTTCATCCCTAACCTCGATCAAAGCCGCACCATTGCCAGTCCTGATGCCCACACCACGCGGATTGAGCAAATTGGCGCAGAGTGCTTTCTGGCCATTCGCTTTTGTGCTCGGGTGGTGCTAGATATGGCCGAGTCATTCCCCCACCGCATTGACTTTCAGATGGTTGAAGGAGACTTTCGCTCCTTCTCAGGAAGCTGGAATCTACAGCCCCAAGCTCAAGCTGGTCAAGAAGGCACCTATCTGCAATATGTGGTGCAGATTGAACCCACGCGCTTGATGCCCATTGGGTTGATCGAGCGCCATCTTCGTAAGAATCTCATGCTTAACTTAGCCGCCATTCGTCAGCAGGCCGACCACCTTTACGTCGTCTAACGCTGGACACGGCGATGGTTCGAGGCTCTCCTGCTGCAAGTAGCGCATGGGGGCGTAGCAGCGTGCGGGTCAGCAACCATAGGGTTTCCAACTCGCCAGGCGTTTGATGGCGCTGCCACTGTCCTGGTCGGCAAAAGAGGAGTTGGATCATTTGCCGCTGTTGGGCTAGGGTCAGGTCATCAAAGCGAATCTGCACAACCGGTACCCCGTGGCGATCGCCCATGTGGGTAATCTGACCAGCGATCGCCAGTTGTTCTTCCACCATCTCTAGGGTGACGGCTAAGTCACCGCCAGGGATGTGGGGCTGTTGATCAAGCTTGGGCAGGGCCACTTCCATGCCCACCTGGGAGAGTAAGGTCGTTGTTCCCCAAAAGGTTGGCTTTGGCAGATGGGCAGGCGACACGGACGACGACTCCTCGGCCCGAGCTGGAGACCATCCAGGCAATCTGCTTTGGTCGTCGGTTACATGGTGTAGAGCTAGTTGAGGAAGCTGGGATACGCTGCTGGGAAGGTGCATGGTCAACCGCACGGTGCGCTGCAGGGGGAACCAGGGATGGGCATCAGGACGCGGCACATCTAGCAGAATTAACAGCGCTAGTCCCACCATCACTAAGTTATAGGCGCTCCAGATCCAGCCTAGTCCATAGCTCTTCATCGCATTTGCGCCATCTATCATCATGTGATGTACCCAAAAGCGCTGCATCAGGTACATGCCCATGTTGACCCAGAGGCTTGCAGCCGTGGCGATGAACAATAGGATCAGCGGACTGGCTAAGACCCAATTAAACCGAAAGCGATCGCTCTCCGTACCCTTCGGTGTAACCTTGAAGCCGCGAGAAAAGGGACGAATGAGCGTTTGCAGAACGGCCAGGGCAATGGGGAAACAGAGCACGATGGAGTACAGATCCGACAGCAGGGCTGAGCGAGAGCGATCGTTGAGCCAAGCAAAGGTCACCATCTGTACAGCATAGTAGGGCAGGAAGAAATAGACTAGTTCGCTAGGTGTAGCCCAGATGGGAATGATTCCCATAAAGGCATAGACCAAGGGCATCAACAAAAAGCCAATGCGGGAGAGGTTGGTAAACCAGTGCAGTAGTCCCTCTAGATGGACTAAACGCTGAACCCAGGTGAGACCTGGCAGGGTTAGGGGATTGGCTT
>DATNRH010000544.1 GCA_036703605.1 Candidatus Obscuribacterales bacterium
CTGGCTGCTTCCCCTTGCACTAGTGCTGCTTTGGGAAGCGCTGTCTCGATTTGGGGTGGTGGCCCCTAACCTGCTGCCCGCCCCAACGACGGTGTTACAGACTATCCTCGATATGGCCCGCAGTGGCGATCTGTTTCGGCATGTGGGCATTACCCTCTATCGAGTTATTTTGGGTTTTGCGATCGGCACCCTGGTAGCTACGGTGCTGGGGGCGCTGACGGGCTACTCTCGCGTGGCCCACGCCTATCTCGATCCGCTGCTTCAAGCCCTGCGAAATATTCCCTCGATCGCCTGGGTGCCACTGTTTATTCTCTGGCTGGGTATCTACGAAAGCTCAAAGATTTCACTGATTGCGGTGGGGGTGTTTTTTCCCGTTTATCTAAATCTGATGAGCGGTGTGCAAGGGGTCGATCGCAAACTGGTAGAAGTGGGTCAAATCTATCGTCTTAGCCAGCTACAGCTTGTGCATCAGGTGTTTTTTCCAGCTACGTTGCCAGCTTACCTGGTCGGACTTCGTAACGGGCTGGGCTTGGGCTGGATGTTTGTGGTCGCCGCTGAGCTAATGGGGGCCAGCCAGGGACTTGGATATCTGCTGACCGATGGTCAAACAACCGGGCGACCGGCAGTAATTATTGCCAGCATTGTGCTGTTTGCACTACTCGGCAAGCTAACTGATTCGGGACTGGAAACAATCAACAAGCGGCTGTTGTATTGGCAAGATTCCTATGGCTCAGGAGGGCGATAGAAATTTTGAGGTTTGCATTCTTGTCTGGACTCAGTAACTCAAAGTCCAAGTCTTATTCTTATTCTCCCGGACCTACTCCACCTATCCATCACTTACCCCAATGCTTCACATCAAAAACGTCCATAAACAATTCGACAACGGCTTTCTTGCTTTAGAAGGGATTAACTTCAGCATTCAGCCAGGAGAAATTGTCAGCCTAGTGGGTACCAGCGGCTGCGGTAAAAGTACGCTGTTGAGAATTCTGGCAGGGTTAGATTTCCCGACACTGGGAGAGGTCAGCATTGACGGAGAACCGATTACCGGCCCGCACCACAAAGTGGGGCTGATCTTTCAGGAAGCGCGGCTAATGCCTTGGCTGCGGGTGGCGGAGAACATTCAGTTTGGCCTGCACCATTTGCCTCATCTAGAGCGGCGGAAACGCACCACAGCGGTGCTGCGCAAGGTGCATCTGTCAAACTTTGCCGAGGCGCTGCCCCGTCAGCTATCGGGGGGCATGGCCCAGCGGGTGGCGATCGCCCGCGCCCTGGTCACCCAGCCCGATATTCTGCTGCTTGATGAACCCTTCAGCGCCCTAGATGCCTTTACCCGCGCCCAACTGCAAGACCACTTGCTAGAGATTTGGGAAGGCGACTACCCTACCCTGCTGCTGGTCACCCACGATGTCGAAGAGGCGCTAGTGCTGAGCGATCGCGTCATCGTTTTGCGCGCCCACCCAGGCCACATTCACCGCGAACTGAGGATAGATTTACCCCGCCCCCGACGGCGCAGCAGCCAGGAGTTTCAGCGCTTGAAGGAGCAGTTGATTGGGCAATTAGATCTGTCGCCAGAGTTGGATTTGGTGGAGCTGTGAGGGTGAAAGGGGGATGGGTAAGGGGGTATTCGCGCAATAATGCACCGTTCTGAGAAAGTCCAAGATCTAAAATTCTTTGAGGTTTAGTCATGATGAAGATTGTTTCGATCGCTGGTAGTCCATCCCATCCCTCCCGCTCCTACGCGGTGCTGGAGGAGGCGCAGAAAATTCTGAACGCTCAGGGGGTGGAGCTGGAGATTTTGCTGGTGCGCGATCTGCCTGCGGAGGATTTGCTCCACGCCAAGTTTGACAGTGCGGCGATCAATGCTGCTGCCGCCCAGGTCACCGCCGCCGATGGGGTGATTATTTCGACCCCGGTTTATAAGGCGGCCTATACGGGGGTGCTCAAGGCATTTCTTGACCTGCTGCCCCAAAAAGCGTTGGTGGGCAAGCCCGTTTTGCCCATTGCTACGGGGGGAGCGCTGGCGCATTTGCTGGCGATCGACTATGCCCTCAACCCGGTACTGGGTGTACTTGGGGCCACCCATATTCTCCAGGGTGTGTACTTGGTCGATACCCAGTTTCAGCGGCTAGAAACTGGCGGCATTGAATTCAACGAACCCGATCTACAAGCCCGCTTTCACAGCGCCATTGCCGAATTAACCCACGCTATTCCAGCCCGAGTTCCTGCCGCCGCTTAAGCATAGGGAGTAGGGAGTGAAGAAAGTTGTGAGTGCTTAGGTTCAAATTTGCACGACTGCTGCACAACCGAAACTCAAAATTCACAACTTTCCCCCTTCTCCCCTAACCATCCCCCCCTACTACCCCTCGCCCCTCCTATGACTACCA
>DATNRH010000545.1 GCA_036703605.1 Candidatus Obscuribacterales bacterium
ACAGATGCTGAAGCTGAAGCTGATGTGCCCAGCAATTTAGAATAGACAGATTTACATATTGGGTTCATTCCTATCACTTGCGCGACGCCCATTGTAATGTCTGAGCCACTTGGATTTTATGAGAAATATGGGCTTAACGTATCGGTTGTAAAGATGCCGAACTGGGCTGCTGTACGCGACTCAGCGATCGCTGGTGAGCTAGATGCTTATCATATGTTATCTCCCATGCCCATTGCTATGACCTTGGGGCTTGGGTCGGCTACATTTCCCGTAAAGCTAGCCAGCATTGAAAACATTAATGGTCAGGCTATTACTGTAGCGATTAAACATCGAGACACGGTGAGAGGGCCAGCAGACTTTAAGGGCTTCCGTATTGGGGTACCGTTCCCATTCTCGATGCATAACCTCTTACTTCGATATTATCTGGCTACCGGTGGACTGAACCCTGATACAGATGTACAGATTTTCCCAGTGCCGCCACCTGATAGCGTTGCTAAAATGACGGCTGATGAGCTTGACGCGATGCTCATGCCCGATCCCTTTAACCAACGGGCTGTATTCGAGGGCGTTGGTTATATTCACATGCTCACGAAGGATCTGTGGGATGGTCATCCCTGCTGTGCCTTTGCGGCGAGTCAAACCTGGATTGACGAAAATCCGAATACGTTCCGGGCTGTCAATAAGGCGATCATTGATGCTGCTGGCTATGCCGACGACCCAGCGAATCGTAAAGATATCGCAGCGGCCTTAATCGATCGCCAATATCTAAACCAGCCGTTGCCTGTTGTAGAAGCAGTGCTCACTGGTGAGTTTGAAGATGGTCTGGGGAATACTCTCAATGTTCCCGATCGCATTGGCTTTGATCCCTATCCTTGGAAGAGCTTTGCTAAGTGGATTTCGTCTCAGATGGTGCGTTGGGATCTGATGTCGGCTGAGGGCATTGACTATGACCAAATTGCCCAAGATATTTTCCTAACTGATCTGGCTGCAGAACTGCAAACAGAGCTAGGACAGACACCCCCTACTGAAGCAGAACGTTCTGAAACCCTGAAATTTGATTCTTTTGATCCCAGCGATCCAGCATCTTATGTGGCAACTCAGATTGAAGAATTTGGCCAATAGGAGGCACTATGAACAATCCTGCATTACCAGCCGTGCGATCTAAAAAAGCGATCGCCCTCAGCATTAATCAACAGGCCTTTCTATTATTCTTACTCATCCTGGGTGTTCTGCTACTCTTTTGGGAAGTAGGTGCAAGGATGGGCTTGTTCTCTCAACTGATGCCATCTGCCAGCGAGACGATTAAAGAAACGTGGTGGTGGCTCTCTAAGCCATTTTTTGACTATGGACCCAACGATAAAGGTATTGGCTGGCTTCTGCTCACTAGCCTACGTCGCGTCTTGGTCGGGTTTGCTATTGGGTCAGCGATCGCTATTCCCCTAGGTATCCTGATTGGCTTATCTGAGGTTTTCTCTCGGGCTATGGATCCCTTTATCCAGATTCTGAAACCCGTCTCTCCCCTAGCTTGGCTTCCTTTGGGATTAGGATTACTGAAGAATTCAGAAAGCACGGCTCTTTTTGTCATTGCGATTACCAGCATCTGGCCGACTTTAATTAATACCAAGTTTGGGGTCAGCCATGTAGATACATCCTATCTTGATGTTACGCGCACCCTGGGAGCATCCCGTTGGCGAACGCTGACTAAGGTTATCTTGCCGGCAGCAGCTCCTTATATTGTCTCAGGTTTGCGGATTAGTATTGGTATTGCCTGGCTGGTGATTGTTGCGGCAGAAATTCTAGTGGGTGGTTCTGGAATTGGTTATTTCGTCTGGAATGAATGGAATAATCTCAAGATTACCAGTATTATTACCGCGATTCTGGTGATCGGTGGGGTGGGGTTAGTACTCGATCGCCTCTTTAGCTTCTTGCAAACCTGGGTTGCATTTGGACAACGAGTATGATGACCTCTTCCTACGCTTCCTCTATCAAACCTGCTGACATGTCTGCCAGTGCTCCTCTCTCAATTCAAGGCGTTTCCAAGATCTATCACGGTAAGCGCGACTGGTTTAGCCGTATGACTCGCAAGGCTACCCTAGACTACACAGCCCTAGAAGATATCAATCTAGATATTGAAGCCAATACGTTTGTATCGATTATTGGCCCCTCGGGTTGTGGTAAGTCTACCTTGCTGAACATCATTGCTGGTTTATCTCAACCAACAACGGGAGCCGTTTTGATTGACGGTGTTCCCATTACCGGCCCGGGCCCCGATCGCGGCGTTGTCTTTCAAAACTATGCCTTGATGCCTTGGATGACGGTAATGGATAACATCCGTTTCGCCATTGAAACGGTCAATCCTAAATTATCTGCTGCTCGTCAAAAGGCGATCGCTCACGACTATATTGAACTTGTGGGTCTAGTAGGGGCAGAAGATCGTCATCCCCATGAGCTATCCGGCGGTATGAAGCAACGGGTAGGTATTGCCCGGGCCTTAGCCATCGATCCCCAAATTTTGCTCATGGATGAACCCTTTGGAGCGCTAGACGCTCTAACGCGGGGATTTCTGCAAGATGAAGTGGAACGTATCTGGGAGCAGCAGCGAAAAACGGTGATCCTGATTACCCATAGTATTGAGGAAGCCCTGTTGCTTTCCGACAAAATTGTCATGATGACGCGGGGCCCTGAGGCAAAGATTGCCAAAATTTTGGATGTGCCGTTTCCCCGTCCCCGCCATCGCGAGTCGCTCGATCAGCAACCCGCCTACCATGACATTAAAGCAGAGATGGAACTTCATCTGTCTCAGGAAACCCGAGCTGTTGAAGAATCTCGGATTCGTAGACGAGCGATCGCTTGACCTTAGAAAATCTGCTGATATTCACCGTAGATGTTGATTGTACCTATCGTTTATACCTGACAGTAAGGAGATGTTGTATGGCGACTGTTGATCTACCTGAAATTACAAAGAAATTACTTGCAGCTAAGGATGCTGTTGGTATGACCTTCTCGGAGCTAGAGCAAACCCTAGGACGAGATGAAGTCTGGATTGCATCGGTTATTTATCGTCAGGCTAGCGCATCTGAGGAAGAAGCCACCCAACTACTAGCTGCTTTGGGCCTAGGCGCAGACTTAGCCTCGGAATTAACCGCCTGCCCCTTGAAAGGTCTAGGGCCAGTTGTCCCTACGGATCCTCTGATTTATCGGCTCTACGAGATCATGCAGGTCTATGGAATGCCGATTAAAGATGTGGTGCATGAAAAATTTGGAGACGGCATCATGAGCGCCATTGACTTCACCCTAGATGTAGAGAAAGAAGAGGATCCCAAGGGCGATCGCGTCAAAATCATCATGAATGGTAAGTTCTTGCCTTATAAGAAGTGGTAAGACTAATGCTCTAAACTCAGGGTTTACAAATCATATGTTGAATGAACTGTAAACCCTGAGGCAGGCTATATAGTCGTTCCATGATAGGACTTAATACAACAATCTGTCATGGCGGCATATCTCGCAGAGCTATCGCTCCCTTTAAATCCTTGGCGTTGCTGAACAGCGGTATGATTCCGAAATATGTTGCATGGAGTTTTAGTCCCTGTTGCTATAGATTCATCTCCCAATTCAGCAACACCCAAGACTTAAATACTATAGCGATCAATGAACCTATGCTCTCGGGTTCAATAGGGATAGGAGATTATATGACGTCTTTGAAGCCCTAGGACAACTGATCTAAAGGAGATATGCCACGATACCTACGGCTGCATGACCTACTTAAATGATCTAACTCAAGAGGTTGAAAGCATGATAAAGTCTTCCACTCCCCGATCTGCAGCAAAGAACCGGTTAATCTGTTGGGTTCAGTATATCGGTATGGTGCTAGCTTTTATTGGAGCTTGGCAGGTGCTCTCTAATAGTGCCTCTTTTCTCCATCATTTGCTGTAACGTATAGGGGAAGCCAGATAAATTAGGCTATCCAGAAGCTAGGATACTCTGAATTCGCGCAGGTGGTTTTGTCCTGTATAGCCGCGGTGTGAGTCGCTGAGGCTCTGGGGTTTGCTGTCTTGACTGAGTTGATTAAAGCTATATCTGCACTGAGCAAGATCGAAAAATATGACCGTTTCTGGATCTGTTGCTAGAATACATAGGCATGAAGGGTTTAGTAAGTCGGGACAACCATTACACCCTACCCTTGCCAAGGTCTAAAATCGGATTTGATATTCTAAAACGGCACTGGGATTACCACTAGAGCTAATACTACCTCGGATGCGAAACTCGTCATTGAGGCGATAGCGTAGTCCTAGCTGGGGTGGATCATCTGCTGTCAAGACCTGCAAAATCGATACTGACAGATCATTGGTAACCTCGAAGCCCACTTCCGCCGCAAGTCCTAATGTGGAAGCATCACCATTATCCGATGCGGTGCTGGTAGGAAAGAGGCGAAAATCAGATAACCCTAGGGCGCGACCGATGAGGTTTTGCAAACTGCCCAGTAGAGCAGAGCCAGCTAAGTTAACGATCGCTAAGGTCTCGTCTCCTTCGGTTAAGGCACTGAGGGCACCGCCGCCAATCAACGCCACAATTTGGCTCTCGCTACGGGATGGATCACTGGTGAGCTCAAGGGTGTCAAAAATGCGATCGGCGGGACCATCTACCGTCGCGATGATCCGCACGCTTTCTACCGTACCAAAATCGCTGGCCGTCACCACGGATTCAGCAATTTCAGAGGACGAAAAGCCACTGCTGGATCGGAAGGTGGGAGGGAGGGTAACCTCGGGAACGATGGCCAGAAGCCGCACCTTGAGGGAGGGCATTAAGCCTTGACTGGGGGTGAAAACAGCGGTTTGTGGAAATTCCCTCGTTCCTTGGGTTAGATTAAACCGAGTTGTAAATAAGTTAACATAGCCGCGTTCTAGCTGGACGGTGCCTTGGGGCAGTAGGTTATCAAAGGTTCCGTTGATGGTTAACCCGCCGGTGGCAATGAAGTTAATCAACGGCTCACTCAAAATTTGTAGGTTATTTCCTAGGGTGATCTGCAAGTTGTTTAACTCGGGTGGACGGAACCCTCCCTGTCGTTGCTCTTCGGGTTCTGGGACGGGTTCTGCTGGCTGGTCGCCGCTGGCTAGGAAGACTCGCCCATCGCTGAGGCGAATATCCCCGCCAACGAGGGGGGCGATCGCGGTGCCATCAATTCGTAAATCACCGGCAACACCGCCGTTATACAACCCTCGGAAATTCATGGCAATATCGCGCAGCGTTACGGTGAGGGGTTGAAGCCTGGGATCCTCCTCCGTATCTAGATTATCCACGAGCTCCCTCAGCGGCGTGGCGATGGGCAACACACCTTGGGCGCTGATGGTGCCAGCGCTGAAATTCCCGGTCAGAGACTGAACCTGGATGCGATCGAAGTTGAAGTCAACTTGGCCGGTCACATCGGTAATTGGGGCAGGTAGGTTCTGAGCCGTCAACACCGCATCTTGCAGCGTGATGTTGCCCACGGCCCTTGGACTCGACAGGGTTCCTTCAATGGTTAGGTCAACTGCTCCTTGACCACTGATCCAAGCGACCTGATTGGTAAATAGGTTCATCAGCGCTAGACCGTCATCTCGGACATTCACCGCTAATCGTAGGGCATCGCTTTCGGGTGTAATAGTCATGAATGGCAGTGCGTAGGGAATACTGCCGGATACCGAAAGGGGTTCAGGATCCACCCCTGAGCCATCAGCTCCCTTAATTTCGCCTACCAGCATTTCCCCAATGAAGTTTAGTCGGGCATTGTTATAGCTCAGGCGAACTTCGGCTGTATCAATGGGGGTGGCGTTGAGGGTACCGTTGCTGAGGGAGACGGCACCTGTGACCTGAGGCTCCGTAACCGCACCCGTTAGCAAGGCGTTGGCGTTGAGGTCGCCATCCACGAGGATCGGTAGATTAAACAGGTCACGCAAGGGGGCAACGGGCACATTGCTGAGGACAAGCTGGGCGGATTGATCGCTGCCGCCAATGCGTCCCGATAGATTGAAGACTGCATCTCCCGACTCTGCCCGTAGGGGTAAGAGGGTGAGCATATTGTCTCGCAGATCACCGATGGCAACGACCCGTTGAATGTCGTAATCACCCCAGCGCCAGTCTGTGCCTTCGATGTTGAAATCGGCCGTGAAGCCCGTTTCAGCAGAGGCGGTGAATTGGATGCCGCCGGTGAATTGTCCTTCAGCATCACTGGGGCTGGGAAGATTGAGATCGTTGGATTCGTCTATCTCTTGGCGATCGCGTAGGGCATCAAGTTCGGCTAGGCGACGCAGGCGATTGATCAGGGTGTAGGGTCGCACGTCTAGGGCGGTGGGCTGGACGGCGCTGGCAGCACCATAGAGGGGCGGACGCAGCCCACGGGTGAAATCTTGAAAATCAATAATTTTTAGGGCAAATAGCAAATCACTGAGTTCACCAGGTTGGGCGATCACCTGGCCTGATAGTTGCGGCGATCGCCCGGGATTATAGCTAGCTTCCACGCCGTAGTTGCTGCGGGGAAAGGCTAGGTCACCGTTCGTCAACGAGACGCTGCCGTTACCGTAGTACAGTTGCCCCGAAAAGGCTTGGGCATCGATGTAGCCGATGGCGGGGCGCTCCACGGCTACGTCGGCCGTGACGATGGGATTGCTGAGGTTGTTGAGATTGGCTTGAAAGGTGCCGCTGAGAATGCCCTGAATTTCGCCTAGACCTTGGTCGGCAGCCGGAGCTACGTCAAACCAGGCTAGATCGACCTGTCGGATTTCTCCAACTAAGCGATCGCCTTCTTCAATGGCTAGCAAGGAGGCTCCTTGCACATCCACCAGCAGGGCGGTGGGCAGGTATCGCTCATTGAGGGCAAGGGCAATGCGGTCTTGGCTGCCGGAAATATCCAGGGCGACGCCGCTGGTGAGGGTGGCTTGTAGGTTGCCGGTGAGGCTTGGCTCGAAGGTCAGTTGGTTGATGGCCAGGCGATCCACTTGGGTGACGCCGGTCAAGGCTGGGTCGGTGCCGCTGCCGGTCACCTGACCGTTAAAGCTCACTAAGCCGCGCACATCCACCTGGGAAGGGAAGGTCTCAAAACTGGCGGGCAGGGTGGCTAGGTCAAAATTATCCAGGCGTAGGTTCAAATTCAGGGCGGCGATCGCTGCGGCACCCCGTTGGCTGAGATCGGTATCAATCGTGCCGTCAGCATAGAAGCCATCGGCCTCAGCCCGGTTGACAACCAGGCGATCGCCCTCCCAGGCAAAGACCGTGCTTAGGGGGCCGGTGATCAAGGAGACCCCGTCGGAAAGGCGGGCATCTCCGGTAGCGGCAATGCCGGCGGGAGAAAGATCCGCAAGGCTACCGCTGAGGTCGAGGTTGGCATCCAAGACGCCGCGTAGCTGGGGTGAGAAGGGAGCGAGGGGGACTTGATTCACTCCCACATTGGCCTGCCACTCGCGGGTATCAAGAGCGGCAAAGCCGTTGGCGGTGAGGGTGCCATCCAGGGCCTGCACGACGGTGTTGCGCACTTCTACTAGATTGTTGTCTAGGGCAATTTCCCCTTGGGCTGGATAGGTGCCATTGGTGCGCCAGTTGGCGATCGCCTGGATAGAACTCACCGGACTGAGGGGCCCAAAGACTTGGATGTCTGCATCGACTGCGCCAATGGTTACGTCATCTGGCAGGGAGGCTCCATAGAGGATGGCGATCGCGTCGGCGGGAACATTTTGCACCGTGGTGTCGAATACGAAACCGGAGACTTCGCCCAGGGCAATGCTGCCGTTGCCCAGCAGTTGCCCGCCAACCCGGGGCAAGACTTCGAGATTGGCGATCCGCACCTCATTTGGGGTCACCACAAACTCGGTGCCCACGGTGTCTAAGGTCAGGCGATCGACCTGCACGGCCTGCCGATTGCGCACCCGACCCGCCACTTGGGGTTCTGCTAATGGACCGGTGATGGTGGTGGTGACCTGAAAATCGCCTGCCAGCTCCACCTCTGGTGGCGTGATCGCAAAGGTGGTGAATAGGTTATCTAGGGTGAGGCTAGGTAATTCCACGGACAGATCATACCCTTCGGATAAATCCACCTGGCCTTGGGCGATCGCGTCAATCGTGCCGTAACGCACGCTGGTATCTTCCACGGTCACCGTTTGTCCCTGAAACCGTAGACGACCGTTGCCATTCTCCAGGGTATTGGGCACCGTGTCGGGGATGCCGTCGATCGCCGCTACCAGATTGCTGAAGGTTAAACTGCCCTGGAGACCAAAGTCCATCAGCTCGCTTAGATTCAGGGCCACCTCCAGATTGGTATCCACTGCACCCTGCTGAAATGTCAAGGGCGATCGCACCACCGTTCCCAAGGCCGCGATCGCCAATTGATGACCCTGCACCGCCAACTGCAGGCGCTCACCTTCTAGGTCTGCTTCACCCTGAATGCGGAAGCGTCCGCCGCTGTCGGGCAGACCGCGAAGATTAAAGCCAATTAACTTATTTTCATTGCGGAAGGTGGCTTCACCGTCCACTGCGTCTAGCACAATGGGAGCGATCGCTTGATCAATCTGCGCGCCTGGCAGGGGAGCGATCGCCCGCGATCCCAGGATTTCGCTGGAGGAGGCTGCTAGGGCATCGGGTAATCGTGACCAGTCAAAGGGCTGGAGGGTCACGGTACCGTCGTCTATCCAGATGCGGTTCAGTTCAACGGTGATCTCCCCAGGTTCCGCCGGGGTAAACGTGAGGGGTAGCCAGGCTCCATCCGCGGTCTGATCTAAATAAAGCTGGGGTTGAACGAGGGTGATATCGAGGGTGAGGGTGCGATCGAAGACCACCTTTAGGGGATTGAAACGAACATCGACCGCCGCAATGTCGAGGCGATCGCGATTGTCGTCTGTCGGAGGCATGGTTGATGGTCCAAGGCGTAACCCCGTCAGCCAAAAACTCTCCACCTCGCCGATATCTACCGGGCGGTTCACTAGGGTGCTGAGACTGCGAGACACCATCGGCGATAGATCGTCATAGACAAACTGCCGGGCCCGCAGCAGTCCTACGCCGCTGCCCAGCAGCAGTAAGACCACCACAGAACGCGCCAAATACCGGCGGCGGCGCGGTGGCGTCGGTGATGCATTGGGTTCTGGGAGCGTTGGGTCGGGCTCAGGTGTATGGCTCATTGCACCCTCTTAAATCTCATGCAGATCCGTCGGCTTCAAGATAGGTGGAGGGATGGATCACGGACACCCTATCCGATACTAGGTCACTGTGCTGCATGGGTTGCTGCGGATAGTCCTAGGCGGAGGCACGATGCCATGGCCATCAAGTGTCATGGTTAGACCTTACATCCAGACGGTGAAGACGATGGGGTGGACGGTGCGAACATGGGGGATGAAGACATCAGGTGTTAGCTGAGAGTGGGATCCACAGTCCTGACCTGTCTTGGAGACCTGTCTTGGATGACCGTGATAGGTTTTGAGAGCAGTCGGTATGGGCAAGGGGAGGGAGACATGGAGTGGATAGGCCATCGTTCTGGACGTAGGGCCATCCTTGCATGGGTGAGGACATCAGGAAACCCTGGAGACGCTTAAAGGTTTAAACGTTCATCTAGACCATGTCTCAACTAGCTTGACTACAGCCATGATTAGGCTATCGGTATGCCAAAAGGGACAAGCTAGTGTTTGGAAAAATTGGGTGGTTATGATGAGATTCCTTAGAAATTTAGCCTAGATTGCTAGCGCCGACAATGGGTCTTCTCAAGATTTTCAGCACCCCTAAGCATCAAGTATCCTGACGGATGTGCAGGTGTTCGATGTTCCACAACCCCCAGGGTGATAGACCAGAATAGTCAACCCCCTCGACAGAATTGCGCACCGCCATCAGCGCGATTTCGTGGGCCAGATAAATCACCGGCAGTTGGTTTTGCACAATGGTTTGAAACTCGCCGTAGATCTGCTGCCGCCGCGCTTCGTTAAACTCTTGGGCTCCAGCCCGAAACAGGCGATCGATATCCGCTTCCCAGTCGGAGACCTCCCAATCTTGGATGGGCGGTTGGCCGGGTTGTGGGCCAAGGTTGAACAAGTGGGAGCCGCCGGTACTTGTCCAGAGGTTGGAGCCGCTGTGGGGTTCGAGGCTGCCGGTGAAGCCAATGAGAATAGTATCCCACTCGCGGGTTTGGGTGAGGCGGGATACGAGGGCACCAAAGTCGATCGCTTCCACGTCAAGCTGAATGCCGATCGCTCCTAGGTCAGACCGCAACTGGGAGGCGATCGCTTCCCGCACCTGGTTGCCCGCATTGGTGCGCAGGGAAAACTGCACTCGGCTGCCCTCAGCGTCAAACAGTTGCCCTCCCGCGTCGTAGACAAAACCGGCCGACTCTAGCAACTGCCGCGATCGCTCTAGGTCATAGTCATACACCGGCAGCCCCTGCTCGGGGGAGAGAAAATAGGGGCTTTGCAGGGACACGGGGGAATTTTGCGGGGTGGCGATGCCGCGATAGATATTGTTGATCAGCCGCGGACGGTTAATGGCATGGGCGATCGCTTGCCGAAACTGGCGATTGTGAAACCAAGCAGACTTGACCGGATCGACCACCGGCTGCCCCTCATTGTTCTTGGCCCGATTCAGGTTGAATGCCACAAAGGTGGTGCTGGATGATTCTCCCCCCACCAAGATCTGAAACTGGCCGCGCTCCTCCTCCCGCTTCAGCAGTTCAAAATAGTCGGGGCGCAGGGGCCGGCTGTCGCCAATCACGTCCAAGTCACCGGATCGAAAGCGCAGCAGTTGATTATCCGTCGATTCCACCAACTGCCAGACAATTCGATCAAGGCTGGGGAGCGATCGCCCCTGGTCATCCTGCTGCCAATAGTAGGGATTGCGGCGAAACAGCACCCGCTCGGCAGGCGTATAGGCTTCGATCTGGAATGGCCCCGCTACCACCAGATCGGCGGGATTGGTACTCGTGTCCCACTGAGAGATGAACAGAGGATTACCGCTGCTGTCTAGGGTGCTCACCGTATCGGCCAGGCGATGGCGGGGCAGGATTGAGGTACGGTAGTCGGCGGTGGCTCGCAGGAAGGGCGAGAAGGGTTCGGGCAAGCGAAAGGCGACTTGGCGATCGCCCACGGCCTGGACAGTGGGAAACTGGCGATCGTCCCCAATGCGGAGCCCATCCTTGGCATCGGACGGGATGGCGGGATTGAAAATCACATCGCGGTAGGTAAACACCACGTCCTCCACCGTCAGCGGCTCCCCATCCGACCAGCGCAGGTTGGGACGTAGGGTAAAGGTGATCAGCGTGCCGTTGTCCGACACCTGCCAAGATTCGGCGAGTTCGGGCTGTAGGTCTCCAGTGATGCCGTTTTCCTGGGTCAGCCCCCGAGCTGTGAATAGGAATACATGGGGAAATTCTTGGTTGAGCGGTGGGTTAAAGGTTTTGGGATCGGATAGACCTGCTAGTACCAGGGTCGTCTCATCCAGCGGCGATCGCTCCATCGCTAGAGTTGTCGATACATTGGTCGTGGATACATCGGTTCTCTGACAGCCGATTAACAAAAGAGCGATCGCCAGCCAAAGCCCCATCCATGCCCAGCGGCGTCCCTGGCTGCGCCGGGCCTGTCTCTGACGATATCGCCTCCCTCGATACTGCATGAAAATCCCTCGCGAGCTGCTGATGTTGACCTTACGGCTTGAAGTTGCCGATTACTGTAGCATTGATTGCTGCGGGATGAAGGGCGCGATCGCCCCTGAGACTGTGCAACAAATTATCAAGTTTTGAGATGTTTTTGATGGAGTCTTGGACGAGGCTTGAAGTTTATTGGAACACTAGGATTAGTCACCCAGGTTACGAGACTTGAGCGATCGCGGCATGGCTCCACGTGGCATAGGTGTGCAACCCTCGCCTCGATTCCCCCTCCATCCTGATGGGTTGAGCCCAGGCCCAGACCTTGCACTGACCCAAGGGTTCTCACCATGATGCAGCCGTCCATCATCGCTCAGGCTTAACGGTATCACTACTTCGGGGTGCTCCATGACCATTGTTCGGGTGACTGGTTTAACTTCCGCCCGCTACCGGGAGTTTGGCACCCTTAACGTTATGGAATAGGAGAGTTACAGATGGGGATTGCGTCCATTAACCCAGCTACAGGTATCACCCTCAAAACCTTTGAGCCCTTGGATGAAACGGCGATCGCCCAAGCGATTGATCGCGCCCAACATACCTTTGAAACCTACCGCCACACCACCTTTGCCCAACGGAGCACATGGCTACGGGCGGCGGCCGATTATCTCACGACCAACAGTGCTGGCTATGGCAAGCTGCTGACCCTGGAAATGGGTAAGCCCCTCAAGGCCGCGATCGCTGAGGTGGAGAAATGCGCCTTGGTCTGTCGCTACTATGCCGACCAGGCCGAAACCCTGCTGGCGGAGCAACCCATTGCCACCGATGCCAGCTACAGCGGCGTGCGCTACGACCCCCTGGGGATTATTTTGGCGGTGATGCCGTGGAATTTTCCCTTTTGGCAGGTGTTTCGCTTTGCGGCACCAGCGCTGATGGCGGGGAATGTGGCCCTGCTCAAACATGCCTCGAATGTACCCCAGAGCGCGATCGCCATTGAAACCATCCTGCGCCAAGCCGGTTTTCCAGAAGGCGCGTTCCAAACCTTGCTGATCCAAGCTGATCAAGTGGCCTCGGTGGTGGCTGATCCTCGGATTAAGGCCGCTACCCTCACCGGCAGTGAAGGGGCGGGGGCAAGTTTGGCGGCCACGGCGGGTACCCATCTCAAGAAAACGGTGCTGGAATTGGGCGGCAGTGATCCGTTCATCGTCATGCCCAGCGCCGATCTAGAAGCAGCGGTGACCACGGGCGTGACGGCGCGCTTGCTGAATAATGGCCAGTCTTGCATTGCTGCCAAGCGGTTTATCCTCCACGAAGCGATCGCCCCCCAGTTTCTCGATCGCTTCGTAGCTGCGTTTAAAACCCTGAAGATTGGCGACCCCCTAGACATGGGTACCGACATTGGCCCTCTGGCCACGCCAGCTATTTTGCAGGAACTGGATC
The DNA here is from genome assembly GCA_036703605.1 of Candidatus Obscuribacterales bacterium. Taxonomy (NCBI): domain Bacteria; kingdom Bacillati; phylum Candidatus Melainabacteria; order Candidatus Obscuribacterales; species Candidatus Obscuribacterales bacterium. The sequence continues at coordinate 13,019 of DATNRH010000545.1, forward strand.
AGCAGGTGCAGGCTTGTCGAGCCGATGGCGCAACGGTCTTAGTCGGTGGTGATCCGTCGGCCTTGTCGATTCGCGCCATTGCTGAATTTCAGCAGGGCAACTTCTACCCACCCACGATTTTGACCCATATTCCCCCGAGCAGTGCCGCCAACCAAGAAGAGTTCTTTGGCCCCGTTGCCCTGGTCTACACCGTTGCCGATCTCGATGAAGCGATCGCCCTGGCCAACCAAACCCCCTTTGGCCTAGGCGCGAGCGCTTGGACGACCGATGCCCAAGAACGCGATCGCCTGCTGGCTGACCTGGAAGCCGGATCGGTGTTTATCAACGGTTTGGTGAAGTCTGACCCCCGCTTGCCCTTTGGCGGCATCAAGCGATCGGGCTATGGTCGCGAACTGAGTAGCCAAGGCATTCAGGAATTCGTCAACATTAAAACCATCTGGGTGAAGTAGCGATCGCACCCAAGGTCTTGCCCCTAGGTTGGGGGCCGCCACGTTTGCCGTAGCGTTAGCTATCTCTACAGAGGGCGATCGCCCCCGCCCCTCCGACCTCCAGACTGCTACCCCAAAAACTATCGCTGATATTGTCCTATCCGTTCAGAAATAAGGTCATGACTATGAGCACTATGAATACTGCCGAACTTCTCGTCCGCTGCCTCGAAAATGAAGGTGTTGAGTATATCTTTGGCCTACCGGGAGAAGAAAATCTCCAAATCCTCCAAGCCCTGAAGCATTCCTCCATTCAATTCATCACCACTCGCCATGAACAAGGAGCCGCGTTCATGGCCGATGTGTACGGACGTTTGACCGGCAAGGCTGGGGTCTGTCTATCGACCCTGGGCCCCGGTGCCACCAACTTAATGACCGGCGTTGCCGATGCCACCCTCGATCGCGCTCCCTTAGTGGCGATTACGGGGCAGGTGGGCACAGATCAAATGCATATCGAATCCCATCAATACCTCGACCTGGTGTCCATGTTTTCTCCAGTGACCAAGTGGAATACCCAGATCGTCCGCCCCAGCAACACTCCAGAAATTATCCGCAAGGCCTTTAAGATTGCCCAAAGCGAAAAGCCTGGGGCCGTGCATATTGACCTACCGGAAAATATTGCCGCCATGCCCGCCGTGGGTGCGCCCTTAAAGCCC
>DATNRH010000546.1 GCA_036703605.1 Candidatus Obscuribacterales bacterium
GTCTGGTTCTCACTCGGCAGCCTCCTGTTTGAGCGTGAGCTGTGGGGCCAGCTGCTCCACAACCTCTCTGTGCCCATGGTACAGTGGATTGTGGTGACCAGCCTTTTCGCCTTCTCCGTCAACCTCCACTCGTTTCTCCTCATTGGCCGAACCTCCGCTATAATGTGGCAAGTCGTCGGGCATGGCAAGACTGTTTTAATTCTACTGGGTGGTTATATGCTCCATCCTATCGAGGATACATCACTACTGCTCAAGAACATTTTTGGAGCCAGTGTGGCCATGATTGGCGTGATCCTGTATGGCCACTACAAGGCGGCTGAGGCTCCTGATGCAAGCAAGGGTGTGTCACCTCCTCTCCGCTACATTGTGCCTGCAATTTTCTTAGTCTGCACCCTGGTCCTCTCAAGCACGGATACAAGCAGAGCTCCCACACACCAACTTACGCCTACATATCAATCGCCCACCCCAACTCCAATTCTGCACTCAATTCCAACACCTCTTCCGCTGCCAACTCCAACCCCTCTTCCGCTGCCGACTCCAACACCCCTTCCACCACCCACTCCATCTCCAGCAGCAGGGGCGGCACTTCCAGCAGCGTCAACGGTAGACTCAATAATGGCGCTCATGCACCCACGCAAGTGTGAGACCTTGTCCGACCCCTATCATGTTATCTTTGTTGCTAGGACTTCGCGCTCCGATGCTGCAGGGCTCCCGGCCCTGCTTTCTTCCCTGCTGGCACAAGACTATTGCGGCGAGATTTCCGTCATCTTAGCTTCGACCGAGTACGAATCTAACGACTACCTTCTGAGTCTGGCCACCTATTGGAGCTTCCTCGTCCGTCATGTCATGCTGGCAGATGATGGTCCTCGAGAACTGTATGGCTACAAGGTCACTAATCGGGTCGTATCCTGGCTCAATAGCCGTTCCTTAGACAACGACGGGCGCATTTGGCCTGACCTGAGCCCACCCACTCATATTGTTTTCACAAACGGAGACAACCTCTATGCAACGCCCTTCTTGCAAAGGACGATTCAAGCTGAATCTCTCTTCGTTTTCACTTCATTTGTCTGCCATCATCGGTGTTTGGACCGATGTTGGCTACCCAGGACTCCGACCGCGCCTTTTGGGCAGAGCGATACCTATGGCGTTATCGGGGGTATCTTCAAGCATGCCCGTGTGGACCTGGGCAGTGTCTTGCTGGATTTCTCGCTTTTCTTAAATGCCACCCGGCATAACATAACGTTCCTGGATGAGGAGCACGATGCTGACTGGATGTACTT
>DATNRH010000547.1 GCA_036703605.1 Candidatus Obscuribacterales bacterium
AGACGAAGACCCTCCCCCCAAACCCTTCTTCCAGGTTAGTAGAGGGGCTTTGAAGGCATCTGCAACTCTTGGTGGCAGAAGGATCTGGAGGATGAAGGTCAAAATTTATCCCCGGGATAGGGCTGTCACGGCATAAACACCTTAAGCGATCGAAATTCTCTCCCCGATGCCTGCCATGTCACGAGTCCTAGGTCAGGATATCCTGGGAAGAGGCCAATGAGGGCTGGGGCAACGTCCTAGAATAGGATTGAGCTAACCCAAGGATTTGCGATCGCCCGTTGAGAGTCGCAGCCTCACCTATTCCGATGATTTACCTCTTGAGAGAATGCTTCCGATGAACGATTCCACCACATCCCCTCTGTCTACGCCATCCACCATGACCACGCCATCCGATAAGGTTGAGTTATCGGTGCGCCTAGATGCCGATTTACTCGATCAAATCAAGCATCTTACAAAAGATCCTAGCAAGGTTATTGAAGTTGCCGTTCGCCAGTGGCTATCCGGCGCGAACCGTCGGGATGACGATCTCACCCGCACCCTACGCCGTAATCCCCCCGTGCCGCCCAAGGGCGAATGGAATGATTAAGCGAGCGTCTCGCACCCTGCAAACACCAAGCTTTGGATGGAGAGATGGGAACCATGACTTTTGCATCCCGGTCTGGTTCTAAAGTTCAAGCTATCACCTCGCTGGAGGAGATAGGGCCTTGCATCGCGATAGTTGCTTAATTGATTGGGGTACGCTTAGCTTAGCAGGGAGAAACCGGCTCTGAGCTATGGTTAGACCCCCATTGTGAATTGCTTGTGGGTTAGATACTTCATGACGTTACCCAGTCAGTCTTCAGTTTCAGTCGATGACGCATTGGCCCCAGCGCCTCAGGCGGAGCGCTCAAGCCTTGAGCCAGATTTAGTGCTGACTCAAGATGAGCTGGGCGTCATCTGTTCCTGCTACTGGCGCGATCGCAGCCAATTGTCTGATCTCACGTCAGTCGATACGGCTGTTATACTGCCCATTCGCCCCGAGGTCTATCAAGCCAAGGTGCAGCAAACCCTGCTCCAGTCTGTTGCCCAAACGCTGCGGTATCCCTTTTTCCATGGCGATCGCTACTTGTTAATTGATGGGGTCATGAGTCCGGTGTTGTTGCCAGGGCGATCGCCCACCCACGTGATGGTGATGGGTTGGGTCTGGTGCGAACTGTCGGAAGCAGAAGCGATCGCCCATGTGGAAGCGCTTCCCCCCGCCGAGGCTCTTCAGCCCCACGGCTATCAACGCGGTCTTTCCCAGGTAGCCTGGAATGTGCGTCGCACCCTCAACCTAGACGCCATTTGGCAGAAAACCGTGAACGGGCTAGGAGAAGTGCTGGGTGTAGCACGCTGTCTGATTTGCTCCTACGAAGCCGGGCATCCTGACATTGCTGTAACTGCAGAATACTGCCAACCCCAGTGGGATTCTGCGTTGGCTATTCGTCTACCGGTGACCCCCGAGAGTATGGCCCATCGGGTTTTAGCCACCCTCCATCCCCAGGTCTTGCCCGCCGAGTCTTTGGGGTTAATTGGTCAACAGCCTCCCGTTTTGGCGATCGCCACCTGCCATAAAGATCAGCCCAATGGATTGATCTTGCTGCAACATGCCGCCATGGAGCGGGAGTGGGGTGCTTTTGAGATTGATAAAATCCAAGAACTTGCCAGCCAAATTGGTACCGACATTGCCCATGCCAAGCTCTATGCCGAAAGTCAGAATCTCGCCACCGAGCTGCGAGAAACCAATGACCGCCTGCGAGAAAAACACCAAGAGCTAGAAGAAGCTCGCACCCAGGCAGAGGAAGCCTCCCGGCTGAAGAGCGAGTTTTTAGCCAATACTTCCCATGAGCTACGCACCCCACTCAATGGCATGATTGGCTTCCTGAAACTTGTGCTGGATGGCATGGCCGATGATCCTGAAGAGCAGGCCGAGTTCATTCAAGAGTCCTATAACTCGGCCGTGCATTTGCTGAATATCATCAACGATATTTTAGATATCGCCAAAATTGAGGCTGGCAAAATGCAGCTTGACCTCAACCCGGTGAACCTAGACGACTTGATGGAAAACGTCACCAAGCTCACCCGAGGGCAGGTTGCCCAGAAAAACCTAAGTTTTGAGATCTTGACTCCAGCTAGCCTAGAACCGGTGGTGCTCTACGGCAACTACCAGCGGTTGCTTCAGGTGATGCTGAACCTCGTTGGCAATTCCATCAAATTCACCCACGACGGCGGCATTACCATCACCGCCGAAATTATTCCTGAGAAAACGGTTGTGCAGGGCCAGGAAAAACCTGGGATTGTGAAAATTAGCGTGGCAGATACTGGCATCGGGGTATCCCTGGAAAAACAAGACCGGCTGTTCCAAAACTTTAGCCAAATTGATGGCTCTCGTACCCGGCAGTATGGCGGCACCGGTCTGGGACTGGTGATTTCCCAAAAGCTGGTGGAGGCCATGGGCGGAGTGGTAAGCTTTTTCAGCCTAGGGGAAGGGTTAGGGTCTACCGTGACCTTCACCGTAGCGCTTTATCAAGACCCGATTATGGTCTCAACGCAGTCGGGAGATGCGTAGCCCAGCGTTGAGGTGTAATACAGTTCACAGGCAGCGCGGTATGGAGAGCAGGACAATCGAAGACAATCGGGTGGTGCTATCACCAGCCCTGCGGACCCGCCTGGCATCTCCCCTACACATCGGCCAGGTCGTCGTCCACAGCCGGGTGTTGCAATCGCCCCTATCCGGCGTCACCGACTTGGTGTTTCGGCAGTTGGTGCGGCGCTATGCTCCCGACTCCATGATGTACACGGAGATGGTTCATGCCTCCGGGCTCACCCATGCCCGCCAGTTGCCCAAGGTGATGGATGTGGATCCCCAGGAGCGGCCTGTCAGCATTCAGCTATTTGACTGCCGTCCAGATTTTTTGGCAGAAGCTGCCCGCATGGCCGCCGCTGAAGGAGCCGATACCATTGATTTAAATATGGGCTGCCCGGTGAACAAAATTACCAAAAATGGTGGTGGATCATCCCTGCTGCGCCAGCCGGAGGTAGCCGAGGCCATTGTGCAGGCGGTGGTGCAGGCAGTTGACATTCCCGTCACGGTGAAAACTCGCATCGGCTGGGATGAAGACCATATCAATGCCGTAGAGTTTGCCCAGCGGATGGAGCAGGCCGGCGCACAGATGCTGACGCTCCACGGCCGCACCCGTGCCCAGGGCTATCACGGCCCTGCCCGCTGGGATTGGATTGCCCAGGTTAAGCAAGCGATCGCTATTCCAGTGATTGCCAACGGCGATGTGGTGTCTGTGGAATCGGCAGTACGTTGTTTAGACGAAACGGGGGCAGATGGGGTGATGTGTTCCCGAGGCACCCTCGGCTATCCCTTTCTCGTTGGTGAAATCGACCATTTCCTTAAAACCGGCCACCACCGCCCCCCGCCGTCCATCGTCGAACAATTGCGCTGTGCCCAAGAGCATCTCCGCCTGCTGGCTGCCTACAAGGGCGATCGCGGTATTTACCAATCTCGGAAGCACATGACCTGGTACGTCAAGGGGTTTAGTGGCGCGGCAGATCTGCGGCAACGCCTCTGCCAGATCGAAACTGTAGAACAAGGGATCGCGCTGTTGGATGAAGCGATCGCCCTGGTGACCGAGACATTGCCTATTCCCGTCTAGCCTATTCCTGTACGCCGCTATCTCGACGTGGTGTTCCGCATCAAGCATTGGGTACCCAATATCCCTGATACCCCGGATAACCCATGGTTTTTTGGGGAATGCTACACCGACCATGCCCACAACTCGGTAAGCTAGTACAGAGAGCACAAATATCCATTGCAGATTAGTACCACAACTATAGAGAGTCATGGCTGGCGTAACTGTTATTACCGATGCAGAGTTTGAGACCCAGGTTTTGAGTGCCTCCAAACTCGTCCTAGTCTACTTCTGGGCTAGTTGGTGTGGCCCTTGTCGTCTGATGTCACCGATCATGAATGGCATCGCAGAGACCTATGGCGATCGCCTCTCCGTTGTCAAAATGGAAGTGGATCCCAACCCCGAAGCCGTCGCCGCCTGTGGCGTGGAGGGTGTGCCAGCGCTGGTGCTGTTCCGGGACGGGCAGCAGCTCGATGCCACCGAGGGGGCCTTGCCTCGCCAAAAGCTGGAGGAGTTTTTAGCCAACCACCTCTCCTCAGCAGCTTAAGCTACTGTGTACACATAAATCCTGAAACCCTTGCTGTTAGGGCTTTACCCTTATCCCCCACCCCCTTCTCCCGTTCTGGGAGAAGGGGAGCCGGAAAGTCTGGTCTGGTCTCCCCCTCGCCCATGGTTTGGAGAGGGAAACTGAGGGGGGAGGGCCGAAATGTGGATAAACAGTAGCAGCAGCTTAAGGGAGGTCACGTTGAGGGGCAGCGGTCGATTCAGATGGCTTGATTGGAGACTCTATGCGCTTTGCAAATCGGATTCAACCGTTACAGACCAATGTATTTGCCGATATGGATCGAGCCAAGGGGCGGGCGATCGCAGCGGGGCGTTCTCTGATTGACCTGTCCCTGGGCTCCTCCGACCTGCCGGTGGCGGATCATGTTTTAGAGGCGATCGCTCAGTCCCTCACCGATTCCAGCACCCACGGCTACCTCCTGTTCAACCGCACTCGCCCATTTCGGGATGCCGTCGCCCAGTGGTATACCCAGCGGTATGGCGTTGCCGTCGATCCAGAAACGGAAGTCCTCACCTTAATTGGCTCTCAAGAGGGTACAG
>DATNRH010000548.1 GCA_036703605.1 Candidatus Obscuribacterales bacterium
AAAGGGCGCCTGGACACACATATGGAGAAAGTTGGCAATGGTCTGTCTAGCGCATTCGGGTGGAGGCGTCCAAATGGAAGTCTTCCCTCTTCCTAGGTACGGACTTTGGAGTGAGTCCAATTGGAGATGTAGGATGGGCTCCAAGGGAAGACCTAAGAAATCAAGGACCCAGCGGCCGAGAGAGGGCTGGAAGGGAACTGGTAGGAAAAGCTCCTGATTTATGTTGGTGGCACGTCGGCTTGGAGCCAGCCAGAGTCCGCGACTAAGTCCGTCAGTTCCCTGGGTGATCATTAGGGTCCCTGGGACATGGACAACCTCTAATCGGCATTCTTGGAGCTCTGCTGAGGCTAAAATCTCTTGGACCAATTTGTGGAGTCCTGGGCTCCTGGAGCTTCCACCTTTAATTATATAATAACTGACAAGGTTGTCAGTCATATAGAAAACGGTGGTGTCCTGAAGGCGGGTGGTAGATTCGTCCTGTCTAAGGGCTTCCAGAATAGTTCGTGCCTCCTTCCAGTTGGAGGATTGAGGCTTGGCTCTGGCTCCCCAGGTGCCCATCCAGGTTTCAATATGGGGGTTGTTGAGCTGGTCTGGCGTGATAGGAAACAGTTCCGTCGTTCCTCCGGTACCGGTACCACTGCCATCTCCCCACTTCATGACTATGCCATTTAGGCTTCGTGCCCGGCAAGTGGCCGCGCCATGTCCTGCTTGAAGGTGGAGAATCCACCACTCTAGAGCCTGCTTGCTGGGCTCTGTCAACTGCACTTGGGTGTGGTATTTGGCTGCCCCTTGAAGGGCCAGTTCTTCACCCTCAAGGCGATGAAGGTCGTCGTAGAGAGCGCGGAGATGGTTTTGCCCAATTCTTTGTGGTGTGGCCTCTACGATCGATTGGAGGACCCCAGTGACCACGGCGAGGCTGAGCCGAGATAGATCGTGATCTCGGGGGCGCTCCAGTAGGAACCTGGCACTGGCCACACATCGAGAAATCTTGTTCGGGGGGATCCTAAGAGTGGGAGACCTACGAGTGTCATACAGAAAGCCACAATACTTTTGGAGTTGGGCCGGAGGAGAAGTCTTCACTGGCTGGCAAATAAGGCCCAACCGGACCATGAGGTCCATGAAATCTTGTAAGGCTTGGCAGCAATCTTCCCAATTGGAGGCATGAATCTTAAAGTCGTCTACGAAACCGTACACTTGCGCTGTAGGTCTGCCATTGGATTGAAGATAGACATATCCATGGCTCCATTCCGGATGGTAGTTTCCAGTGGATAGGGCCTGGCTCCAAGTGTTTTCTATTACTGAAGCTGCTTGGAAGACGGGACTTTCGGCTCTTAGCATTTGAAGGAAGCCTTCACCAAACCGGCAGGCAATACTGGGACTATTTACAGACCCCATAGGTAGTCCTACATAACACAACTGCTCCTGGGTGATCGGATGGATCATACCAATCAGGTCTCTTTCTTCTGGCAGAGTGTGATAGTTGTGGAAGTATTTACTCGCGTCGGCGATTGCCGACCATCCGCCTGAGTATAGCAGGGGTAGGATGTCATGCACTCCGGGTAGAAAGATGGGATCTAAGGCACAGCAATCATTTTGGCCGCCTCGTCTCATATCTGCTATACAACGCCATTGGCCTGGTTGCCCTGCTTTAGGGACCACAAACACTGGACATACTCTTCGGAGGGGCTGTTCGGTTGGTCTGAGCACTCCGAGACTA
>DATNRH010000549.1 GCA_036703605.1 Candidatus Obscuribacterales bacterium
TTGTTTTCTGAATGAGCCCATCCGAAAACAAGTCGATTAAATCGCTAATGTAGGTATATTGGCGCTTAATTTCCCAGTTATTAATTAATATGTAGCAAGCTCGCTTTAGAGTGTGATGAAACTCTTGCTCTTGATTGGCAAATACAATTTCATAGAGAGCTGGAACCGTATCAGAGCTAGTCGTATTCACTTGATGAATGAACAATCGTCGGAACTCGGCAAGCACCTCTTCCGGCGGCCAGGTTTTGACTGCATCCAGCAAGAACTGATAGATCACCGTTTGGGCGTTTGAGATATCTCTCTGGAAACGACCAATGGAGACTCGACTAAGATTTGATGAATCTTTCATGGGTAGTGCAGTCACGGTTTCAACCTCTCCTATTTCTAGGACGTTCCCCTGATATGGTTAATGTCACATCGTAGAGTCGCGCTCATGAAGCGTCTAACTCTCAAGGTGTGAACACCACTTACTGCATCAAGGCTAATCCTGTAAATTCCGCAATATTACGCATTGTTGTGTGACCTATCACCCGTCACCGCACCCTCAATCGAACGTATAGCCGCAGCTTGAGTCTCATCTAGCGATCGCCACAAGGGCGTATCCGTAATTCTAACTATACTACGTTTATCAGGTTTCAGGAGAACAGCGCGTGATCAAGGGCTGGGTCATGTCGAATCTCCATCACTCCATGGAGTGATGGAGATCATTCCTGCCTTCAAGTCCTCTAACTATATGGGTTATAGGCGATCGCTTCCCCCATATATCAAAATGCGAATCACCTAATTCCTTTTACGCCCCACCTGGACTCCATCCAGACGATTTACGATAAACATTATGTAAAAATACGTAGACTAGTGCGACTGCGGTCACCCATCGGTTGGATCAGCGGTTTCGGCAGCCGATGCCAACCCATCTATGTCAACCCATCTATGTCAACCCAATCTATGCAAAAAGCCCGACATGCGATCGCACACCAGGCCTTCTAGCTTTGAACATTCATGATGATATGGGGGTGGAGGGACTTGAACCCACACGACTTCATCAGTCAACGGATTTTCACCTTCCCACAGCTTTCGCTGCAACTAGGAACCCTAGTCTTGAAGATTGGACCCTCCCTTTACCCTCGACTTTACGTTAGGGTAGCTCCCGTCGGGCCTCTGCACCTTCCGAAGCTAGGCTTCGGCTTGGCTCAGGATTGCCATAGCGATCTGTTGGATCAATCGCCTTAGGTTTCCCTGAGTTTGAGAGCTTCCACTTGTCAGGTTTCTCCGACAAGGCTCAGTTTTCTAAGTCCGCAGCGTCTACCATTCCGCCACACCCCCGAAACGTTCAGCAAGGGCGATCGCCTTTGCTAACCTGTGAAATGTCTGACTTGTTTTTCAGACCGTTATCTATTCCATCACTATTTCTAGGTTTGTGCAACTGTTTTGCTGCATCCTCGCTCATCAAGTTTCATCAATCCCTAGGAGGGCGATCGCAGCAGAGCCACCCATCCAAGGCGTAATATCGAAGCATAAGCCTCTGAAGCAGGAGAAGAGATTGGGGGCTTGCCTGTAGTATTCTGACGAAGGTAGTTTGAGAAACAGGTTGCCACATACCGTTATTTGGGACAGAACATGATGGGGGGATTGATAGCACATCTTGGGCCAGCCGGTACCTATGCAGAAACGGTGGCGATCGCTTGGGCCCAGCATCTGAGCGATCGCACGGGAGAAACCTGGCAGTTGCGCCCCTATCCCAGCATTGCCCAAACCCTCAACGCGGTGGCTAGCCACCAAACCCAGATTGCTGTGGTGCCGGTGGAAAATTCCATTGAGGGCAGCGTTACCATGACCCTCGATACACTCTGGCAGTTGGATACGCTTCAGGTGCAGCAGGCCTTGGTCTTGCCCATTGCCCATGCCCTAATTTCCCAAGCGCTGGATCTGGCGACCATTGAGTATGTCTATTCCCATCCCCAGGCCCTAGCTCAGTGCCAAGGCTGGCTGGGATCGAAGCTGCCGGATGTGAAAACCATTGCCACCAACTCTACTGTGGAAGCTCTAGAGCACCTTGATCCCCAAGCGCCTACGGCAGCGATCGCCTCCCGTCGGGCAGCGGAGCTATACAACCTGCCGATTTTGGCCCATCCTATTAATGACCGCCCCGACAACTGCACCCGCTTTTGGGTGATGGGGCTGGAGCCGTCTTTAACCGGCACCCATACCTCCCTGGCCTTTAGTCTGCCGAAGAACACACCGGGAGCCTTGGTCACCGCCCTGCAGATTTTTGCAAAACGTCAGCTTAATATGAGCCGGATTGAATCGCGGCCCACGAAGCGATCGCTAGGGGAATATTTATTTTTCATTGACCTAGAAACAGGGGCAGATCCAGACTCGGTGCAAAGGGCTCTAGAAGAACTTAAATCCTGTACTGAAACCCTGAAAATCTTTGGTAGCTATTCCGTTGCCGCCGTTGATGAACCGACGTCCCTGCCGCTCTAGACAACTCTCTGTTCATCCTAGGTAACCCAGCGAAGCCCCCGCGAGGGGAGCGAACCCTGCTAGGATCATGGGGTTCATCCATACGTGTTTCGCTCCGGCGCACCGAATCGGTAAATTATGCAAGCTCGTCGAATTGCTCGTGAATTGGCGCTATTGGGCGCAAGTCAACTGCCTGCCACCCCAGAAGCTCTGGACATGCAGCAGGTTCAAAATTTGGTGTTAGCCGCCGTGCGAACCTTGACAACGGAAAGTCGTGAGACTTTAGAGGTGGCGATTTCGGAACTGGAGCGCGGTAGCGAACGCCTGCTGTCTAGCGAGACGCGATCGGCCGATATCCAAGGGGCACGCACCATGACTCGGGAGGCGATCGACCTCACCCAGGTGGCCATCAATCGCTTGGGTTATGCCCTAGAACTGCCTGAATTCATCCAGCTCGCCAACCAGCAAGATGTGCGAGACTACGCGATCGACATCATCAAGCAGGTGAAGCAGAATCGGGAATCCATTGATGAGTTGATTACCAGCTCCATGGTGGACTGGCAGCTTAAGCGCCTGATTCGGCTGGATCAAGATATCCTACGGATTGCCGTCACGGAAGTGCTCTACCTAGGCGTTCCCGATCGCGTTGCTATTAACGAAGCGATCGAATTGGCCAAGCGCTATGGCGATGAAGAAAGCCATAAGTTCATCAATGGCGTCCTGCGGCGGGTGACGGACGCGATCAAGTCGCAGTCTTTGGCCCAAGCTCCCCCTGAAGTCTAGATACGGAGGGGGACAAGAGGCACGTGATGTTGGGGCATGTTTGGGAAACGCCAAGAGCGCTGAGGGTTCGGGTTTCCGGTCGATTTCTAGGTCAAGGCTCTAGTACCATACCCTAATAGCTTACGGTTCTAGCCGAGTTTGTTGATGGAAGGCGCACGTTGGGAGAGCAGCTATGGCTTTTGATTGGTTTAAGCGACAGTTCAGTCGCAATCGCGACGAAAAAGACGAGAACAAACCTCAAGACACGTCGCCGCCCGAACAAGCTGCGGAGGCACCACCAGCAGAGGCTCCGGCGAGCACGGCTCCAACCAACGCCGAGGACTATCTAGCCTGGGCGAAGGCAGCCTACCAAACCATTCAGGAACAGCAGGGCACTAAGATTGCCCCTGAGCCAGCGCCACCAGCAGAGGAACCGGTTGAGGTTGCGGAACCGGTTGCCGAGGAAGTCCCTGAGGAACCCGTTACCCAGGAAGTCGCTGAAGAACCGGTTGCCGAGGAACTCGTTGCAGAAGAGCCGGTTGTAGAAGAATCAGTTGTTGAGGAAGTCGCTGAGGAGCCGGTTGCCGAGGAATCCGTTGCAGAAGAGCCGGTTGTAGAAGAATCTGTCGAGGAAGTCCCTGAGGAACTAGTTGCCGAGGAATCGGTTGCAGAAGAACCGGTTGTAGAAGAATCGGTTGCAGAAGAACCGGTTGTAGAAGAACCGGTTGTAGAGGAAACGGCTGCCGAAGAAATTGTAGAAGAACCGGTTGCTGAGGAGATTGAGGAATCAGTTGTCGAAGAACCAGTTGCCGAGGAAGTTGTCGAAGAACCAACTCCTCCTGTAGGTGTGGATATCCCACCCGCCGCGGCCGAGCCAACGGTCAGCGATCGCACCCCAGAACCTGCCCTTGCCGAGCCGGAAGCCGCTAGCCAGCCCGATGTCCCCGCCAGTGATGTTGAGGCACCGGCAGCACTACCCTTCTGGGCCCAGGCTGAAACCGAGCGCCAAGAACGTCTTGAACGACTCAAGGCAGAAGCCCTCGATGAAGCCGAGGCAGCGATCGCTCCCCCCTCTACACCCAGCATTGTCCTAGATGATGATTTCCTCTGGTCGGCAGGGGTGTTGGCGGCTCAGGGGCGGCGTCCTGAAGACGTATCTCTGGAAGAAATTACCTGGCTGAATCGTCTGCGCCAAGGTTTGGGCAAAACCCGCCGTAGTTTGGTGAACCAACTGCGGGCGATCGTCGGCCAGGGGCCGCTCAACCAAGAAGCGGTGTTGGAGATCGAGTCGCTGTTGCTTCAAGCCGATGTGGGCGTGGAGGCCACGGACTACATTATTGAGGCCCTGCAAAGTAAACTGCGGGAAGAGGCCCTGCCCCCCGAAGCAGCGATCGCCTACCTGAAGGAGATTCTGCGGCAGATGCTCGACCAGCCTTTCCAAGGCAAGTACAGCCCTACCTTTGCCCCCGAAAAAGATACTCTAAATATTTGGCTGATCACCGGGGTGAACGGAGCCGGGAAAACCACCACCATCGGCAAAATGGCCCACCTAGCTACCCAGGGAGACTACCGCTGTTTGATTGCGGCGGCAGATACGTTCCGGGCGGCAGCCGTGGAACAGGTGAAGGTTTGGGGACAGCGCAGCAATGTCGAGGTGATTGCCAACCCTGGGAAAAATACCGATCCCGCTGCTGTGGTGTTTGATGCGATCGCTGCTGCCATGTCGCGCAATACAGAGCTATTGCTGGTAGACACCGCTGGTCGTCTGCAAAATAAGAAAAATCTAATGGACGAGCTGAGCAAAATCCGTCGGATTATCGACAAAAAAGCAAGCCATGCCAAGATTGAATCACTGCTTGTGCTCGATTCTACCCTAGGCCAAAATGGTCTACGCCAAGCTCAAGTTTTCGCTGAATCTGCTCAGTTAAGCGGCGTGATTTTGACCAAGCTGGATGGCACGGCCCGAGGCGGCGTTGCCCTAGCAGTCGTGCAACAGTTGGGTTTACCCATTCGCTTTATCGGTGCTGGCGAGGGCATCGAAGATCTGCGTCCGTTCTCCAGCTACGAATTTGTGGAAGCTCTCCTCAGCGGTTGAGGCGTCTATCCCTTAGCGATCGCCCCCTAGCACATCCTAAGTCTATGGCTCCTAAGTTTGCAACTCGACTTGACTGGCAGCAGGCTGAACTCTTGATGCAGCCTGCCCTGATCCGCGTCATCGACAATATTCGTAAAAACCTAGAGCGATCGCCCTGGCGAGGAGACTACGAAGACGTGCAGCGCTGGCCCAGCCATACGCCTCCAGAGGTGCAGGCTCAGGTGATAGCCCTCCAGCACGAATTAGAAACGGCTGCGCCTGAACGGGCTGTCCTCATCCAGCAAACCCTAGACCACTTGCCGCGCCCCTACCCTGGCTATGAACTCAAGCTCACCCAGGGCGATCGCGAGGCCCGGCTAGATATCTGGAACCTGTGCTACCAGGTGTGTTTTATGGACTATGAGGCCAGCCAGCTAGACCAGCCCGCCGTGGTTATCGACACTAGCCTGATCAATTTTGAAGATCAGGAGGTAGATTGGCAACGGCTGGACGATAAGGCTAAGCAGCTTGTTGATGCAGCCTTTAGCCACCTGCCAGCCACCGACGCATTGTGACCTAGCGATCGCCTAGCCAAACTTTTTCTTGGCTTGGTCGTAGATCTCTTCTGTAATCTCCGCCACGCCGGCCTCGCGGGCAAAGGTTTCAATTTTTTTGCGCGCTGCCGGACGGACAAAGAAGGGAATTTCCTTGAGCCGCGCTTCTGCCTCTGCCGTCCATTCCATCGAGTTGGCCATCCAGGTTCTGACTCCTCCTAGGGTTAAATGGGCGATCGCCCATGGAAATCCTAATCTGCAGGGGCGATCGCCGACAACCGCACTAGGCCTCTTTCAGGGGCAAAGGGCTAAATTTTCCCGTGCC
>DATNRH010000550.1 GCA_036703605.1 Candidatus Obscuribacterales bacterium
GCCTGGTCCCGGTTCGCTCGCCACTACTACGGGAATCTCGGTTGATTTCTTTTCCTCCAGGTACTGAGATGTTTCAGTTCCCCGGGTTCGCTTCACCAAAGCTATATATTCACTAAGGTGATACCTTATCCACCTCTCCCACTGACCGCGCCAGTTTTTCAACTGGTCGACCAACGGAAGAAATGGTGAAGGTGGGTTTCCCCATTCGGAAATCGTGGGATCAAAGCCTGCTCACGGCTCCCCCACGCTTATCGCAGCGTGCCACGTCCTTCTTCGCCTGTACATGCCAAGGCATCCACCAAATGCTCTTACCTCACGCTTGAGAATCCACACCATCAACGACAGGCCTGCATAAAGCCTATGCGTCCAACGATGATGCGGAGGAATTATCTCAGCCAGATAATCAATTTTGATTGATTTGTGATGGTATCGCTCAAACAGCCCGAAAGCTGTGATCACGACACCGCCACGGCATCGATTTAAAAACCCATTCACAATGTCAAAGAACGGCGGAAATCCGCCTACCGGCCAAATGCCGGATCTGCTTTCATTTCATCCTGGAGAATTTCTGTACCGCACATGCAACAAGTCACAGCGCGTTATGTCTGGTGGAGCCTATCGGGATCGAACCGATGACCCCCTGCTTGCAAAGCAGGTGCTCTCCCAGCTGAGCTAAGGCCCCGTAAAGCCAGACAAGTATGGTGGGCCTGAGAGGATTTGAACCTCTGACCTCACCCTTATCAGGGGTGCGCTCTAACCAACTGAGCTACAGGCCCACATGCGCCATCAGCGGCCTTATGGCCGCGAGGGGCGTGAGCCGACTCAGGCTTTTGCAGCCAGCCGCAAGCGCGGTTGGCGCAATCTCCAGTGATGAAAGGACATGAGGACGACGGCAGTGTTCTTTGGAGATCACGAAGCACTTCCGGCGACTAGCGCCGACGCTTTCGTGAATATCCTTAGAAAGGAGGTGATCCAGCCGCAGGTTCCCCTACGGCTACCTTGTTACGACTTCACCCCAGTCGCTAAACCCACTGTGGTCGCCTGCCTCCCTT
>DATNRH010000551.1 GCA_036703605.1 Candidatus Obscuribacterales bacterium
GCATTCCAGTCGCGCCAAGGGTAAATCAAAAAGCTGATACCACAACCGATATCGAGACAGCGTTGTCTTTTTTTTGGCTTAGTGATATTCCAAAATTCGGTGGCGATGCGGTTTTGGAGTTTGCCGGATTGCCAGTCGAGGAAGATGGGGAGGGCTTGGACTTCGTCGGGGAGGTCGGGCTTTTTGTTCTGGAATTCTTGGTTAAATCGCTCGGCGATCGCCTCTGTCATTTCAAACCATTGCAGTGCGGAGGAGTTGCCAGTAGGAATGGAATAGGTCATGGGAGGCATTTTCACCAAGGATGTAATGGCATTTTAGCGAAAATGATCGGACAGTAATTTTTCATTGTGTAAACAGCGGCTCTGGTTCAGGGCTGGTGAGGAGCTTTGGATTGGTTGGAATGCGGTAGGGGTTATCTGTGGGTTGCGCATCCAGAGAACAGATCCCCGACTTCTATCATTTGCTCCACGAATTATTTGCGATGCCTGTAGAAGAAGTCGGGGATCTAAAGGCTCTTCTCCTTTTCCCACACATACTTGCGGCACACCTCACAAGCTTCCCGCGCCAACTCATCCCTCGGCGGATTAAAGACCGGATGATGACGCAACCGATTGCAACACACCGCCAGAGCCTGCTGCCAATTGCCCCCTCGCCACAGCCTGATGCTTCTGTCAGAGCTTCCAGAAACGATATACCGACCATCAGGGCTAAATCCCACTGACCAGATCCAATCCTCATGACCTTGAAAGGGTTGACCGATTTGATTTCCCTCTAAGTCCCACAGTCGGATAGTGCTGTCATCGCTGCCAGAGACGATGCGCTGACCATCGGGGCTAAATCTCACTGACCTAATCCTATCTTTATGGCCTTGAAAAGGTTGGCCGACTTGATTCCCCTCTAAGTCCCACAGTCGGATAGTGCTGTCATCGCTGCCAGAGACGATGTACTGACTATCAGGGCTAAATTCCACTGACAATACCCTATCGTCATGGCCTTGAAAGGGTTGGCCGACTTGATACCCTTCTAAGTCCCACATTCTCACTGTTCTATCAGAGCTGCCAGAGACGATGCGTTGACCATCGGGGCTAACTCCAACTGACCTAATCCTATCCTCATGACCCTGAAAGGGTTGACCGATTTGGTTTCCCTCTAAGTCCCACAGCCTCACTGTTCTGTCAGAGCTGCCGGAGACAATGTACTGATTATTGGGGCTAAATCCTACTGACCAGACTTTATCTTCATGGCCTTGAAAGGGTCGACCAATTTGATTTCCCTCTAAGTCCCACAGTCGAAGAGTACTGTCAGAGCTGCCGGAGACGATGTGCTGACCATCAGGGCTAAACCCCGCTGACCTGACCCAATCCTCATGGCCTTGAAAGGGTTGACCGATCTGATTTCCCTCTAAGTCCCACAGTCGAATAGTGCTGTCAGAGCTACCGGAGACGATGTGTTGACCATCGGGGCTAAATCCCGCTGACAAGACCCAATCCTTATGGCCTTGAAAGGCGTTGCCGATTTGATTTCCCTCTAAATCCCATAGCCTCACTGTTCTATCATCGCTGCCGGAGACGATGTGTTGACCATCAGGGCTAAATCCCACTGACCAGACTCTATCTTCATGGCCTTGAAAGGGTTGACCGATTTGATTCCCCTCTAAGTCCCATAGCCTCACTGTTCTATCATCGCTGCCGGAGACGATGTGTTGACCATCAGGGCTAAATCCCACTGACCTGACCCA
>DATNRH010000552.1 GCA_036703605.1 Candidatus Obscuribacterales bacterium
GCTATCCATCTGCCGGGAGTCAACTACTGCGAGACACCGCCAAGCCCGCAGGAGGGCATCTGGCACAGCGTAAAGACCCCCAGAATCCCCTTGCCCTGATAGTCAAAAAAAGTTAACTATCTGCATGCCTTGCCCTGACAAGCCAGCAGTCTGGAACTGGAAGCCTCTAACCAAGGGAGATACGCGCTTGGCTACTCAGATCACCGAGTCCACATCTGACACCGATCTTTCAAGGGTCGAGGTTATCATTGAGCCTTATGGCAGCGACACCGCATCGCTTACCTTGGACTCCAATGCAACCGGAGTCACCTTGACCACTACCACGGCAGGCGCTTGGGATTACACCATCGACGCCATTGCATCTGCCAGCACTGACACGCTTACTCCGGGCTACTACACCGTGACCCATCGAGTCACAGACACGGCTGGAACCGTCACCACCGTGTCCAAAGGAACTTGGCGCATCCTCGAAAAGTAAGAACCAATGGCTTTAACCTTCACCGTCACAGAAGCAGACCGCACCTTGACCTTCACAGTCAGGGAAGGCGTAGGTCCTGCTGGGCCTAATAACATCACCACGTCAACGTCTACGAATGGGACAGGCGTTCTAAAGGGTGATGGGTCAACCATTTCATTTCAAAGCCCCACATCGGACGGTGACGCCAATCCTGAGACCGTATTGCAGACGGATGCTAACGGCGACATCAAGTTTACCTCACTAGAAGCCAACCACGCAGACTTTAGCGGCTCTAATCCAGCCTCAGTCGAGGGCCGCGTGTATTACGACGCTACCGAAAAGACCCATTGCGCGGTTAATGACATTACCACCTCAACGCTAAACATTGGGCATGAGGCGTGGGTTCGCGTGGTCAACAATACCGGCAGTCCGATCACAGACGGACAGGCGGTATACATCAACGGTAACGACGTTCCTACCGGGCTGCCTACAATAGCTTTGGCTCAAGCAGATTCTTCCGCAACAGCCAATGTTCTGGGTGTCACGACGGTAAGCATTGCCGACGGCGCAGAAGGGCTTGTCACCGCATGGGGCAAGGTCCGCGACCTGAACACAAGTGCTTTTGGCAACGGTGATCTGCTATATCTTTCCCCCTCTGTAGCTGGTGGTTTCACTAACGTAAAGCCAACACGTCCTGACAGGATTGTGGAAATTGGTTTTGTAACCAAGG
>DATNRH010000553.1 GCA_036703605.1 Candidatus Obscuribacterales bacterium
GGTAGTAGCCTGAATGGCAGCCAGGGGGGTTCTCAGTTCGTGGGCGGCATCTGCTGTGAACTGTTGGATGTTGCGGTATGACATTTGCACCGGCTCTAGCGCCACTCCCGCCAGCCACCACCCCGCCACGGCAATCAAGGCCAGCGCCAAGGGGAAACCTAAGGCCATATTCCAGCGAACAGTAGCTAAGTAGGCTGCAAAGTCGTTAAGCGAACGACCTACCACGACCCGACCCACTAACTGCTGATCATCTAGAGCATACAGAGGCAGAACCACTTGGCGGTAGGGCCGACCGGATGAATCATGCAACGTTTTCCAGAGAGCAGCAGCATCGGGGCTGGATAGCCCTTGGGGATAATCACCAGCGCTGGCGACTAATTGCCCGTTGGTGCCTAGCACCCGGATATAGTAATTGCCGGAGTATAGGTCATCAGGGTGATAGTGGTTGTGGCTATGCTCAAAGGGGGCCAGGCAGGGGTCCCCCGTTAGGCAAAGGTTTGGAAGCAGGTCAGAGGAACCGCTCTCAATCTGACTATTGGCTGTGAGAGATTTTTCTAAGTTATCGTGAACGGCTTCGGCGACCGATTTTAGCTCTCGATCGGCTGCTACCCGATGGGCATGGGCAATGGCCTCGTACATGCCCAGGGCACTAATGGCCAAGACGATGGCCATCACACCGGTATACCAACCGGTGAGTTGCCAGCGGCTGCGGCGAAATAGTCTATTCAGTTTTGAACCGGTATCCCATGCCATAGACGGTTTCAATCATGTAGTCACAGTCATACTGCCCCAATTTGCGGCGCAGCAGCCGAACCTGGGCTGCTACTACGTTGCTAATGGGTTCAGCGCCAAATTCCCAAAGCTGGTTGAGCACCTGCTCTTGGGTAAGAATCTGATTGGGGTGCTCCATCAAATATTGCAGGAGCTGAAACTCTTTTTGGGTCAGTGACATCGTCTGCTCAGCAGCGGTGCCACTGTAAAGAAGAGCAATTCTGCGATCGCAGTCTAGCGTCAGGGCTCCAATTTGGATTTGGGCTGGTCTAAAGTCAGCGGGGCGTCGTCTCAAGGCCCGCAACCGGGCCAACAACTCATCCATGCTGAAGGGTTTGACTAGATAGTCGTCGGCCCCGGCATCAAGCCCCGCAATGCGATCTTCGATGCGATCGTTTGCGGTCAGCATGAGAATTGGGAGAGCATTCTGCTGCGCCCGTAGCCAGCGACAAATCTCCAGACCATTTAGCCCCGGCAGCATCCAGTCAAGTACTCCCAACACGTAAGTGACAGTGCTGCTCTCCAGATAGGTCAGCGCTTCATCCCCAGACTGCACCCAGTCCACCACGTAGGCTTCTTGGGTTAGGGTGCGCTTAATTGCTCGCCCCAGGTCGGGCTCATCTTCAACCAGCAAAATACGCATGAATACTTGCTCAAGCTACAGGTAGAAGCGGTAGCAGCACGTAGCTGCACAATATTGCTACTCAAAAATACCACCTGATCATGAAACCACAATGAAATCGAGCACGGCATGCTACTCCAGTCAGTGAAGAGACCTTGAAAGAAACCCGGCTTTCTAACAATTGCTGGAGATTAGCTGACTGCCTGACACATCTCTGGAAACCCTTGAATTCTGGTGAGTTTTAGATTTTGTAAGTACCTTGATCAAGGCTTTTGACCTTGACCTTGTGGTTTCGTCTCCCAAATCAACGATGGAATGAAACGTTGAGGTACTTGTGTCAGTCAGTCAGAGAAGTTAGGCAGCTCCATGGACAGGAGTTTTGCCATTAAGAGAGCCTACCCCGAGACGCACCTCAATAGTGCCAAAGTTCATCTTCATGCCGCACATAAACTTGTACTCGCCAGGCTGAGTGGGTGTGAACTCCACCGGGACAGTTTTGCCTTCAGGTAGATCTACCGCGATACCGAATTCAGGAATCAGCAGTTGAGCATAGCAGCTGCTGGGGGTCTCCCGCCGAACATCGAGCCGCACGGGTCGACCCGCTTCGACAATAATGTGGTTGGGTTGATAGCCCTTCGCTGCCGTTACCGTGGCCGTTTGAATACCCTCAGGGGTGAGAGTTGCCTCCATTGCCTTTGCCGATGGAATGGGGGCTGCTGTGGGTGCCCCTACAGGATGGTGCTGCTGGTTGGGGGGGCCGCTGTCGTCGCCGCTACAGGGGGACTTACGTCGCCGTGGTTGGCTACCACCTCTACGGTGCCGCGAAACATATTCATGCCGCAGGCAAACTCATAGCGACCGGGCTTGGGTGGGGATGAACGCGATCGCCGTGGTCTGGTTCACCGGCAGTGCCCGGGCAATGCGAAAGTCAGGGAAGCGAACCTCTTCGAGGCAACTGCTGGGGTCTTTGCGGTAGAAGGTGAGCTGCACCGGCTGCCCGGCCTGCACTACAATGTGGCTGGGGTCGTAGCCGCCATCAACGGTGACGGTGACCTCTTGCACGCCGCCGGTTGTGGTGGCCTTGCGAGACTTAGGCTTGCTGAGCAAGAACCACCACAGCTCTAGCTCAATCAGGCTCAAGCCTGACCCGGTGACGGCAGCGCTCGACCACAGCGGTTGCTCAATCAAAGATGGGGTAGAGAATGCCTGCCGCAATCGGGATACCTGCGACGTTGTAGATAAAGGCGAAGAACAGTTTTTGGCGAATGTTAGCCATGGTGGCGCGGGAAAGCTGAATGGCGGTGCCAATGCCGTGTAGGTCGCCGGAGATCAGGGTGATGTCGCTGGCAGCGATCGCCACATCCGTGCCGGTGCCAATCGCCATGCCCACATCAGCCTGGGCTAGGGCTGGGGCATCGTTAATGCCATCGCCCACCATCGCCACAACCTTGCCTTCCCATTGCAGGCGTTTGACCTGGGCTGACTTTTGATCGGGGCGCACTTCAGCAAAGACGCGGGTAATGCCAACTTCGCGGGCGATCGCCTCGGCGGTGCGGCGGTTGTCGCCGGTCAACATCACCACCTCCAGACCCATGCGTTGTAGAGTACGAATAGCAGCAGCAGAGGAGGGTTTGACCGCATCGGCAATACCAAGAATGGCTTCGACTTGGCCATCGATCGCCAACCATACCACCGTGCGACCCAGGGATTCGGTGTGTTCCCCTTGTTGTTGCAGGCGATCGGTGGCGATGCCGAGTTCGTTCATCCAGTGGTGGGTACCAATCTGCACGTGCTGCCCGGCAACGACACCCTGGACACCGCTGCCCGCCACGGCTTCAAAGTCTTGAGAATCGACTAAGGTCACCCCTTGGGCTTGGGCGTAGTTGACAACCGCTTCGGCCAGGGGATGCTCGGAGTTACGTTCCAGAGAGCCCGCCAGTTTTAGTAAATGCAGCTCGGTGGCGGTGCCGTTCACAGTCAGGTAATCCGTCACAGTCGGCTTGCCCTGGGTAACCGTCCCTGTTTTATCCAGCACGATCGCCTGAATGTTGTGAGCCAGCTCCAGGCTGTCGGCCCCTTTGATCAAAATGCCGTTCTCAGCGCCTTTGCCGGTGCCTACCATGATCGAGGTGGGCGTGGCCAAACCCAGGGCACAGGGGCAAGCAATAATCAGCACGCCCACGGTGGTAATCAGCGCCATCGTCACGTTGCCCATGACGTTGTACCAGACGATAAAGGTGAGAATGGCGATCGCAATTACCGCTGGCACAAACCAGGACGTAACTTGGTCGGCTAGTTTCTGAATCGGGGTCTTCGACCCTTGGGCCTGCTGCACCAGCTTGACGATCTGGGCTAAAAATGTATCTTTGCCGACACGGGTGGCGCGAAACTTGAAGCTGCCGGTTTTATTCAGCGTTGCCCCAATCACCTCATCCCCCACGGTTTTCTGCACGGGCACGCTTTCGCCCGTCACCATCGCCTCATCAAGGGTAGAAGCTCCATCAACAATTTGGCCATCCACCGGAATTTTTTCCCCAGGCCGCACTAGAATCACGTCGCCCAGCACCACCTCAGCAATGGGAATGTCATACTCTCGTCCATCGCGGATGACCCGTGCGGTTTTGACCTGCAAGCCCATCAGCTTGCGAATAGCTTCAGAGGTCTGGCCCTTGGCCCGGTTTTCCAGCAGTCGTCCCAGCAAAATCAGGGCAATGATCACGGCGGCGGCTTCAAAGTACGCATCCGGGTTGAGCCCTTGGTCAATAAACCACTGAGGGTAAACTGTGGGCAACAGCGAATAGAGAAAGGCAGTGCCCGTGCCCACGGCCACCAGCGTGTCCATGCTAGCGGAGTGTCGTTTGAGGGCTTTTCAGGCATTGACGAAAAAGGAATTACCCGCCCAGAACAGCACGGGCATAGTCAGCACCAGCTGGAACCAAGGGTTGTGCAGCCACATGGGAATGAAGGGAATCGGCAGGCCCGTCATCATCGGCAGCGAGCCAACCACCAAAATGCCACCGACACCTAGACTGAACACAGCTTTTCGGGTGAGTTTGCGGTTTTCGGCGTCTCGCTCTCTCCGCTCGGCATCGTCCTCGGTGGCAAAAACGTCTTCATCTAGTAGCTGGGCAGTGTAGCCGGCCTCATCTACCGCTGCCTGAATGTAGGTGAGGTTCGTTTGGCGGGAGTCGTAGGTGACGGCGGCTTGCTCAGCCCCAAAGTTGACACTGCATGCCTCTACACCGGGCACGGCGCGAATGGCGGCTTCAATACTGCTGGCGCATGAGGCACAGCTCATGCCCCGCAGTTTTAACAGTTGATTTTCCATCGTTTGCTTCCTATTTGCATTGGTTTGTAGGAGTCGGTGACTGAGGAACTAAGCCACGGTGTAGCCTGCGGCGGTAATCGCCTGTTTGATATCGGCTTCAGAGGCTTCGGTCGCAACGGTGACCGCTTTGGTTTTGGTATCAGCGCTGACTTGGGCCGCCGCATCGACGGCGTGAATGGCTCGGGTGACAGTCTCGACACAGGCCGAGCAGGCCAGGTTAGGAACAGTGAGAATAAGGGTGATGGATCAACCTCCAAAATTGCTATGGATCTATCTTGGAGGCTCCAACTCACTGGAGAATCAAGGGGGTCAGTGTATCGTTATGAGGTCTTTTGTTACGAACCGGTCATGCCTGCCCGTAGGATCCTTAAGTTAAAGGGGGAAAGGCGATCTGCTACCATTCGCTACTGAGTACTGGAGCAGCCTAGGACAAGCGTTTGGACGGAGTGAGCAAACGCTTGTTCTACCATCATTTCCCTATGCTAGGCCGCTCATACCAGTTTAATGTGAAGCAACATAGAACAGTGCTTCCAGGATGAAGTTGTAGGCAGAAATCGATGCAACCTGCTCTAGTGTTAGTTGATCAAATAGTTCTTGAACCCGCTCCCGTAAAGTTTGCAGGCATTGCTGAATCGATAGATGATTTGCCCTCATCCCCAACCCTTCTCCCGAGGGAGAAGGGAGCTAGCCCTCTCCCGAGGGAGAGGGCGGATTTAGGACTTCATACTTGTATTCAGCAACGCCAGTTTGCAGAAATGGAAAGATCTGATGTTTGAGCGACTGCTTCAGCAACTGCCAAAGTCTCTCTATAGGGTTGAGTTCAGGACTCTGAGAGGGTTAAACCAAAGGAATAAGCTTCTCAGAGCAACGGATCGCCGTTGTCATATGGTCCGGTGCTTGGTCAAGGTGTAAAATCGCCCAATCTTCTCCCAATTGCTTAGACAACCAATCCAAAAAGCCCTGAAAACATGCCCGGTTAAGTGCGGGATACTCGTGGAGGAAGTGGTCTCCCGTCAACGGGACAATCGCTCCGTCAATCCAGACATTCTCTCGCCCCCATGGCACCTTCACCGTGGGCTTCACCCCCTTGGCCGTGATGACGTTGCCTGTCTGGGTCTGCAGACCAACTCGGGTTTCATCCTGGCATAAATCATGAATCACGTTGCCCTGTGCTAAAAGGGTTTCCAGTGCTAACAGGGCGGCTCCAAGTTTTTTGGAATTCTATCCGCCAGGATTGACCATTAAAGTTTTGGTTGCTTGGTCAATGATTTTGTTCTGGGGGTCTTACACAAACTATCTCCCGCACTCACGGCATTTGAAGTTTTGTTTACCGCTATGGATTTTGTCGTTTTTGGCCCCATGAGTTGACTGACAAGCGAGGCAAGGGGGGTGGGGATCAGACATGGATCTTTTGGGAAAACTGTTATCTTCTTATCCTTACATCTTTAGGACTACCCGTGCAACAATGCCGGTTAAGACTATAAGGTCAGTCCAAGCAGATCTTTCTGTATAAGGTGTAAAAATGATAGTGCCAATTGAAAATATTGTTCTGACACCTTCAAGCTATT
>DATNRH010000554.1 GCA_036703605.1 Candidatus Obscuribacterales bacterium
GGTGCGGATAGGCTCGTTAAAGTCGAAGTAGATATCCGCCAAATTATGCACAACCGTGCCTTCGGGATGCCCTGCAATGGGCGCAATACTGAACTTGATAAAGCCGTGGCTATTCGGCTCATCAGTCAAGCTATCTACCAAATCAATATCATTGAAAGTGAAGGTAAGCACGGGGCTTTCCTCGCCTGTCATGGTCAGCTCATAGGGGTGGCTCGATGCGCCGAAGCGCAAGGTGGAAATATCCATCAATGGCGAAAGCGTATCGACCACCACCACTTTGTATGCCGTGTCCGTTCCCGTATTCTGGAAGCGGATGCGGTAGTCCAAAGGCGTTTCGGGACGCACATAGCGATTTTCGGTAATGCCTTGGGGCGTTGCCATCTTGTCATTAGGATCATAGGAGTCGATGATAGGCAGGCACTCGATGGATATTTCGGGCGCGGCATCATCCTGGTCGAAATAGTTGGCAGAGCTGGTACGGCTGGCAGGGCCACTCGAACAGCCCTGCACCGTGGCTTGGGGCAGGCTATTGCCTGGATGCGATGGGTGCTGGTCGGCCTCCAGCCTGATACTTCCCGAATAGGGCTTATAGATGATGACCAGACTGTCGCCAGCGGGCAGTTGGAAATTGTCGGAACTTGCCAGCTCACTGCCCTCATAAATGCGGTAAGTACTGGCTCTTGCCATGTCCTCGCCCACATTTCGGATGGTAAAGCGGGAGCCGTCTTGCGGACTCACACAAACACCTTCCACTTCCACACTCGATTTATCCCAATCAGGGTCTTCCTCCTGCGCATCGCGCCAGCAGGTATTGGCGGGGGTAATCCAAGCCTCGGTGCACTGATCCAAGCCTACAATACCGCTCTCGCATCTTACCGTATCCATAATTTGGATGGAAGCCTGCGAATAGGGGGCTACAGTTCCCACCTCAAACACATAAACGCCATCTTCCGTCAGGGTAAAGTCATGGTTTGCCCTTACAAAATCCACATACTCAGGCAGGCGCAAATGCACCTTGGCATCCTCGGCAGGGGCAAAGCCCTCATTGCGGTAGACCAAGGTGGTGTAATTCTCAAAACAGCGGCGGCGGCGATTGGAGGACACATTTACGGAAAGGATGGGGCATTCGGTGGTTTTCAAGGCAAAGTCGACATCCCCTAATGTTTGGTCCACTGTGTCAAAAGCCACCTGATAGTTTGCCCCGCAGGGCTGTTCGATGAGCAAGCCTTGCGTCTCTGGCAAAACCGCCTCGACTGTGTAATTGCCTTGATCTACTAGCAGTTCATAAGTTCCGTCTTCTCTGGAAACTGTGTAAAAACCGCTGGGTGTAGCCCGAACCGTATAACCAGCAATGGGGCTATCTGTGCCTTCATCGTAAGTACAGTTGCTGTTGAGGTCGTTGTAGAGGCGACCTGAGATAT
>DATNRH010000555.1 GCA_036703605.1 Candidatus Obscuribacterales bacterium
TTTAGCCAGACGCGCATCCCCGAACACACTGCCTGAAATCTGGGCTCCTTGGAGCACAATGGGGTTATCTATCATGGTGAATGCACCTCGCAAATCATTCCATCTAGATTAAAGGAAACTTGTGTATAAGCGGTAGCCCAAGTCGGGCGAGGGACTTTGAATCCAGCTCCCCTGCTCCCTGTTTGGGGAGAAGGGGTTGGGGAATGAGGGTCAACTTGCAAAACTGGGATGCTCCCGAAGTGCTGGTGTGAGGATGCGATCGCTTGCGATTAGACTATAAGCAACTTGGCTAAGGTCATGTTCTGGGACTGCCTGGGGTATGCTCGGTTCATACCACGGTCTACTCTAGTCTGCGATACGAGATGGTTACGCTGAGCGCTGTTGCCATCTAAGATGTAGGTTGCTATTGGGGCCATGGAT
Source organism: Candidatus Obscuribacterales bacterium (assembly GCA_036703605.1). Taxonomy (NCBI): domain Bacteria; kingdom Bacillati; phylum Candidatus Melainabacteria; order Candidatus Obscuribacterales; species Candidatus Obscuribacterales bacterium. Next base: position 421 of record DATNRH010000555.1, read on the forward strand.
GGAATGATCTAGGTTAAAACCGACGGCCGTCTGCACGTGAGCTGAGTTGCGCAGGTGTTGGATGGGTACAACATTCCTCCTATGAGTCCTATCCCATAAGCCAACTCTTGAGCGATCGCTCTGCCATGAGACCAGCCATCTTTCTCTACGATTCATTTCATCATGGATCTTGACGACCAGCCCATTCAAAACATTACCCTTCCGCCTTTGCTCTCTGGAAAACGAGCGTTGGCGGCAATTATGTTTACGGATGTGGAATCCTTCACCGCTAAGATGGCGCACAACGAAGCCCATGCCTTTACCCTGATTCATCGAGATTATGGGGTGATGCAGCAGGTCTGCCAGCAGTGGGACGGAAAAATTTTAAAGTCGCTAGGGGATGGGCTGCTGGTCTATTTCGAAAATGCTGAACAGGCTGTGCAGTGCGCCATCGAGATTCAGCAGCGCTTTGCAGATCATGCTGTGGGTTGTCCACCCCAAGATATTTTGAAGCATCGCATCGGCATTCACCTTGGTGAGGTGATCTTTAGCGGTACGGATGTGATGGGCAATGGGGTGAACATGGCCGCCCGCCTGCAGAAAGAAGCCGTGGCTGGCGGCATCAGCTTTTCCCAATCGGTCTACGATGCTGTGCGCAATCAGGTGCGATCGCCCGTCACCTATCTGGGATTGCGATCTCTGAAAGGCATCCAGTCGGCTGTTCCCATCTACCACATTGCTCCGCCCACTCCCGCCGTTAGTTTGCGGCAGCGGGTTTATGTGTCCTACCGCGATCAATCGCCGGATCTCAAGCTTGCCCATACGCTCTATGCTGCGATGTCAGCGGCGGGGCATTCGGCTTTTATGGCTGGTGAAAGTACCCATTTCTCCGACCACTGGGCTCAGCGCTTGGAAACAGAGCTGAATCAATGTGACTACTTCGTCCTCCTCCTGTCTGCCCAATCGGCGGGCAGTGAAATGATCATTGAAGAGGTGCGCCGCGCCAAGGAGCTACGCGGCTACACCAGCAATCGCAAGCCGGAAATTGTGCCGATTCGGGTGAATTTTCCTAGCCATGCTCTGCTGGACTACAACTTGAGTGGCTTCATTAATTTGCAAGGCTACCTCGATCGCATCCACCATTGGGAATGGCATTCCGATGCCGACACGACTGGTCTAGTGCAGGATATGCTGGCGCTGCTGTCTGAGGGGCGATCGCTGGAGGAACCGACCACCGATGAACAACCTTGGAGCGGGGGGATTCACCTGCCCGCGATCGCTGTGCCTGAAATGCCTGAGGGGCAGGTGAACCTCGCCTCGATTTTCTATACCGAACGTCCCCCCGTGGAGGTGCGCTGCCAGGAAGCCATTAGCCAGCCGGGGGCGCTCCTGCGCATCAAAGCCCCGCGCCAAATGGGCAAAACATCGCTGATGACGCGGGTGTTGCACTATGCTCAGCAGCTGCGCTACTACACCGTGCCCTTGAGTTTGCAATTAGCCGATGATCGAGCCCTGCGGGATTTAGATCAATTTCTCAAATGGTTTTGTGCCAGTGTGGGCCGGCGGCTGCAGTTGCCCAACCGCCTTGCGGATTACTGGGACGATATTTTTGGCAGCAAAGATAACTGCACCGCCTACTTTGAGGAATATCTGCTGAGCCAGCTGGATGCTCCCTTGGTGATCGGGCTGGATGAAGTGGACTACATCTTTCAGTATCCGGAGATTGCCGCTGACTTCTTCGTGTTGCTGCGGGCCTGGCACGAAGATGCTAAAAGTCGGGATATTTGGCAAAAGCTGCGCTTAGTGGTGGTGCATGCCACGGAAGTCTATGTCCCCATGGATATTAATCAGTCTCCCTTTAATGTTGGTACCCCCGTAGCTTTGCCGGAGTTTAGCGGTGATCAAATTTATAGCCTTGCTAAGCTCCATGGTCTGGCGTGGGATATGGGGGATGTGAATCAGCTAATGGCGCTCGTGGGTGGTCATCCCTACTTGGTGCGCCTAGCGCTCTACCACCTAGCCCGTCGGGACATTACCTTAGAACGGCTGCTCGATCAAGGAACCACCGAATCAGGGCTCTATGGGGATCACCTGCGCCGGCATTTGTGGAGCTTGGAGCAAAATCCTGATCTACTCCAAGCTATGACGCGAGTGGTGGTGGCGGATGGGCCAGTGCGGCTCGATGCAACCCAGGCCTTTAAACTGCACAGCATTGGCTTGGTGCATTTGCGGGGCAATGAGGTGGTGCCCCGCTGCTATTTGTATCGCCATTATTTGCGCGATCGCTTATCCAGTCGCTAGGGGCAATCGCTTATCCATGATCACATGGGCACTTTAGTAGTTCGCCGAGCAATATGGGCACACTGGACATAGGGTGTCATTCAACCATCATTGCCAACGTTAGATTCAACGATCAACCACGAACATTTATGCCTAGAGTGAGTCAAGGCCTAGAAGATATGGTCGAGACTATGGAGTTGCAAGATGATCAGGCTGGGGAGCTATGGGGCTTTTGCCAAGAAAGATTTTGAGTGGCCTAGAGCTGTTCATCCGGTGCGCTTAACGAAATCCCCCCTGATTGGGATGTGGTTAAACAGGACTTAGGAGTTCTTGAAAGACTGACTTTAGGCTGCACCTTGGCTACCTATCATCGAATATCTCCACCTCAAATTGAACATCTCTACCCCTAGCAGGTTACAACGCCATTCTTTTGGATCGCTTCCTGCTCTCCAACGGTGCCCCTGCCGATCCGGCGATCCATGGCATGAACTCGTGACTCTTGCATCACCTGCTGGTTTCATTCGTGGCGTTAACCTTGCGGTTCAACTATTGTGGTTCAAAGGTGATTCAACACTAGTCGCTTAGGTGAGGGGCGATCGCTCATGATTGCCTTGGGTTGAGTCGAGGGAAAGCTAGTGTAAACTCATGGAGTCAGTTCATGGGGTGTCTCAACTTCCGTACCTTTGCTGAGCAGATTGCTAGGGAAATCAAGTAGTTGTAAGGGGTGAACCTGAGACGATGTTTCGTTTGATGCGAGCGTTATTGCCGAATGTATAGAAGCATCCATGAACAACGTAAGTCACTCGGCTGAACTATATCAGGTTGGGGGGTCTCTGCCAGCCGATGCTTCAACCTATGTCCATCGCCCGGCTGATAAGGAACTTTATGAAGGTTTGCAGTCCGGCGAATTTTGCTATGTGCTGACGTCACGGCAGATGGGCAAGTCGAGTTTGCGGGTTCAGACTATGCGGCGGCTCCAGCGAATTGGGGTAGCTTGCGTTGCGGTGGATTTAACCAAGGTGGGCTGTCAAGATCTAACGCCGGAGCAGTGGTATGCCGGCTTGGCTCGCAGCTTGATCACGGGCTTTAATTTAGCCGATCAGGTGAACCTACGTACCTGGTGGCGCGATCGCGATATGTTGTCTCCCGTGCAGCGCTTTTGCGAGCTGCTGGAACAGGTCATTTTGGTGCAGATCCAGCAGCCGATTGTCATTTTCATTGATGAAATTGACAGCATTCTCAGCCTCAAGTTTTCCGTTGATGACTTTTTCTTTGCGCTGCGGGCCTGCTACGACTTTCGGGCCGATCAACCTGCCTACCAACGGCTCACCTTTGCCCTGTTTGGCGTGGCCTCTCCTTCCGATTTAATCAAAGACAAAAACCGTACGCCGTTCAACATTGGGCGAGCGGTACATCTCACTAGCTTTCAGCCCCATGAATGTCTGCCCTTGATGCAGGGGCTGAGCGCCTATGCTCAAGATCCACGTCAGGTCATGATGGAAATTCTGGGCTGGACGGGGGGCAAACCATTTCTCACCCAGAAACTATGTCGGCTGGTGCCTACCCTAGGGTTTATTGAACCGGGGCAGGAACGGGCCGCGATCGCTCGCCTCGTCCACACGCGCATTTTGGAAAACTGGCAGGCCCAAGACGAACCAGAACATCTCCGCACCATCAGCGATCGCCTCTTGCAGGGTGGTGTGATGACCAAGCAACTGCTGGCGCTCTACCGTCACATTCTCCAGCAGGGCGAGATTCCCATGGATACCAGCATGCCTCAGATGGAGCTACGGCTCTCGGGCTTGGTGGCTTCCTATGCGACAGGGCAGCGCATGAAGCAGCCGGTTTTGCGGGTGTATAACCGGATTTATGCCGCTATTTTTAACCTGGATTGGGTGAACTCTCATCTGAACCGAGTTTGTCCGTTTTATGATGCGCTGGCCGCTTGGGTGGTGTCGCGGGGGCAAGATCGGGCACCGTTGTTAACCGGGCAGGCGCTCCAGCGGGCGGTGGCTTGGTCGGTGGGCAAGCCGCTGAGTCGTCAAGAGCAGCAGTTTTTAGCAGCTAGTCGGAAGCTAGAGCTGTCGCTCCATCCGCCTCGCCCAACTCCCACACCTTCCCCGTCTCTGGATGAGGCGACCGTCTTGCAGGCACCGCCTAGCCCACCCACGGCGGATGATGCTGAGGCGACGATTTTTCAGACCCATCCCTATGCTGCTCCGGGGCGGGCAGCAGCGGATGATGGTGAATCAACGGTGCTGCAGCCCCAGGTTGCCTCGGAGCGATCGCCCATGGATAGTGGCGAGTCTACTATTTTGCAAGACCAGCCCTATCTCCCACCGCTGCGCAAGCCGCTGGTGACCCTTGAACGTCGTGGGCCGCTCACCAATGAGCAACTGCTCTATGAGCATTTATTGCTGTGGGTGCAGCAGGAAACCCCCGACGAAATGATTGAGCGTTTCCGCCAGTTGTTTATTGTGGGACGGGGGTATCCCGATGAAGAAGTTGTCGCTGCTCTAACTCAAATTGTCAGCACGTCGTCGCCGGATCAGTTCAAATACATTTTGAATCGCTGCTGCCACATTTTGGTGAACCGTTGGCAAATGAGCCCGGGGCAACAGGGGGCGATCGCTGACTTAGTGGCCCTATTTGATAATTCTGATGCTCAGGGGGGTGGCAGTCGGTTTCGTTCTACCTCCCTGCGGCGGCTGCAAACCTTGGTGAAGCAGTTCACCCATACGGAGGAATACCTAACTCTGCAGCGGTTGGTGCGGGTGATTACCGATGAGCTGCAAAATAATCGGGACAATCCGCCCTTGGGGCAGTTGATCACCCGTTATCCCTACCTCTATCCCCACAGTTTGCTGAGCCAAAATAGCTCTCAAGAACACCAGCAAACTATTCGCACGCTCCAATCCCAGCGACAGACCATGCTGGAAACAGATCTGTCACAATACATGACCTATCTGGTGAGCCGTGCCCAAATTGCGTCGCGCACGTCCCATGAGCGGGCAGCGCGATTGGTGAAACCGGTGAATAACCCAACCCTTCTGAGCGATCGCGAGCTGTATACTGCCGTGCGCCAATTTGTAGGCAAGGTGCAAGGATCCTACACGTACCGAGACTTGGCCCAAAATTTTCTCACCCACATCAGCGGTAACCCCACCTATCGCGCCTTCAAGTCGGATTTATACGAATACTTAACCACCTCGATTGAGGCAGATTACGGCAGGCGGCAGTTCAACAAGAAGTTGTACGATCAGCTTCAGAATATTTTCCCTGAAAGTGACGATCGCCAAGTGGATGACTTTTTGCTGGTGCGCACCTGCAGCCAGTTGTTCAATTTTCTCGTGGTGGAAAGTTCTCAGCAGCCGAGTCACTTTGTCTTCATTGACCTGATCACTAACTTAGGTCCGGTGCAAACCATGGGGCTCTTGCTGAAAATTGCCATGCTGTCTCAAAAGGTGAAACCGCATCTAGAGCGCCGCTTCTCTATTTTGTTCAACCATTATGAATCTCAAACCCTGGATGAGATTCTGTGGTTGGTTAAATCCTTGGAAAACCTCAATGTTGCCTTGGTCACCAATTTTGGCAATGTGAATTTGTCGTCTATTCGCAACAATATTCAGTAGTGCGGGCAGTCATGCAGATAGTCATGCGGGCGATTGCCCATGGTGGTGCTCCGGAACTCAGGATCAACAATCAGCCGATCGGTACTTGGCAAGCGGGGGAAGCGATCGCTCTGTCCGTTGGTGGCACGGTCGCCATTCGCTAAAATGAACTGGGCTAGAATCAGGGCAGTAGTCTTCATGCGAAAGGGCTATACAAAAAGACGGAGATAGCTATCGTTCTATAGGTTAAGACATCAAGAATTTCTGGAGACGTTTATCGACGTTGGAACGTTTATCTAGGCCATGTCTCAACCAAAATCTACGGTTGTGGACTAGGTATCTCTAGAGTGGATGCTGTGAGTTCATGGGATCATGCTGTTTAGGTATGCTTGCTTGGTGCATGGTATGGGTGAGGCAGTTGGGTAATGGCTGATGTGGATGAGGGCGAAGACCAATGATTGATCCGCTGATGATGCAAACCCTGCAAGATGGGAAATATACCCTATCTGATGTGTTGGGACAGGGCGGTTTTGGTACGACCTATCGAGCGACCCATCGAGATTTACAGCAAACGGTGGTGATTAAAACCCTCAGCCCTGCCAATCGTGAGCATCCTCAGTTTGCCCAGGTGGAACATTTATTTCGCGATGAAGCTCGTCGCCTTGCCGTCTGCACCCATCCTAATATTGTGCGGGTGAGTGACTTTTTCACGGAAGATGGCATTCCCTACATGGTGATGGATTACATTCCAGGAAAAACCCTCGACCAAGTGGTGTTTCCCCATCAGCCTTTGCCAGAAGCGATCGCTATTCATTACATTCGTCAAATTGGTGCAGCGCTGCACTTGGTTCATAGCAATGGTTTGTTACATCGTGATGTGAAACCGCAGAATATTATTCTGCGAGAGGGCACCGATGAAGTGGTGCTGATTGACTTTGGCATTGCCCGAGAGTTTACCCCCGGCGTTACCCAGGAGCACACCAGTTTGCTGTCGGTGGGCTATGCCCCAATTGAGCAATATGCCCATCGAGAAAAGCGATCTGCTGCCACCGATGTGTATGGACTTGCTGCCACCCTCTATGCTCTCTTGACGGCCCAAGTGCCCATTGCCTCCATCTTGCGGAGCCGCCAGCCCATGGCTGCTCCCCGAGATCTGCAGCCCACCATTAGCACAGCAGTGAGTCAAGCGGTGATGCGAGGCATGGCCGTCGAACCCCAGTTTCGTCCGCCCACTATTGCTGATTGGCTGGCGATGTTACCTGATGGTGTGCCAACTACCCCGCCGACGAGTCCACCTGTGCTTCATGGGTTAGGTCAGTCAGGTCAACCTAATCAATCCAGTCAACCCAGTCAACCCAGCCAACCAGCCCAGCCTCTTGAGCAACCGATGACGGGTCCCACGTTGGCTGTTGCACCGGGCTATGTGCCATCTGCTCCCGTAGCCTATGGCCCTTCCGGCTCGCCGCCGATGGTGCCAGCGCATGTCTCGTCTGCGCCACCTGCTGTCGTGGTTCATACCGTACCTACGCAGCAGTCACAGGGGGGAATTTGGGGTTGGGTGTTTGTGAGCTTGGCGGCGATCGCTGCGGCCGCGATTATGGGGTTGACGGTGTTAATTATGCAGTCTCGGCAATCCAATCTATTGGACGAGCCAGCGGCTCCTAGCCCAGAAACGTCGCCCGTAACTGAACCGCCAGCGGAGCAACCGGAGCGATCGCAACCCTCTGGCTCTGAGTCCAGCCCAGCGCCCAGTCCAGCACCCAGTCCAGCACCTGCGCCCACACCGCGGCCTACACCTGCGCCTGCGCCCACACCGCGGCCTAGCCCATCACCTAGCCCCAGCCCTACCCGAGATTCCACCTCCGGCTCATCTCAGGAGGACGAGGAGGAGAATTTCTTCCGGCAAGGGGGTGGCCCCACTCGACACCGTGACGGAAACTAACCTAAATGACCCCTCCCATTTTGTATGTCGCCATGACCAATCATGGGTTTGGGCATACGACCCGCACAACGGCAGTCGTGGATCTCATTCAGCAGCTATGTCCCGAGGTGGTGGTGATTCTGGCGACGACCGCGCCGCGCTGGCTGCTGGAACGTCAGATGTCTGGGCATTTCATTCACCGTCCTCGTGCCTTGGATATTGGAGTGGTGCAGGGCGATAGTTTTCAGATGGATCTGAGGGCAACGCTGACCCACCTCCAGCAGATTCAGGCCACGGCCCGCTCGGTGATTGCTTCGGAAGTGCAGTTTCTCCGCCAAAATCGAGTCAAGCTTGTGTTGGCAGACATTCCGCCCTTAGCTGTGGCGATCGCTCACGGGGCTGGCGTACCCTGCTGGATGGCGAGTAATTTTGGCTGGGATTTTATCTATCGCCCTTGGGGTGACGGCTTTGTGGGGATTGCTGACTGGATTGCCGAACACTTTTCCCAATGCGATCGCCTCTTTCGTCTGCCTTTCAATGAATCCATGAGCGCCTTTCCCCAGATCACCGACGTGGGTCTGACAGGTAGCTGCCCCGAGAGCGATCTAGAGGCCTTGCGATCGCACTATGCCCTAGACCAACCCAAGGAACGCACTGTCCTCCTCACCTTTGGCGGTTTGGGACTAGAGCAAGTGCCCTACGAAACAGTGCAGCAGTTTCCTGACTGGCACTTCATCACCTTCGATCGCCAGGCTCCTCGCCTAGAGAATCTGCGGGTGGTCACCGATCATCGCCATCGTCCGGTGGACTTCATGCCTCTCTGCGATCGCATCATTGCTAAGCCTGGCTATGGTACCTTTGCTGAAGCTTGTCGGGTGGGTACCGCTGTTTGCACCCTGCCCCGAGAAGGCTTTGCCGAAGCGCCGTTGCTACTGGCAGGAATCCATAATCATGCTTATCATCAAGATATAGACCCCGCGCTTTTTTTTCAGGGAAATTGGGAGTTTCTACACGCTCCAGTTCAAGCTCCTCGTCTTCCCGACTCGCTGCCGATCAACGGTAACGAAGCGATCGCTCAAGCGGTCGTAGACTACCTCCAGTCTGCGTAGGGTGCTCTACAATCGTCTTCAGCCTCGCCTTCCCCATACCCTCCCATGTCATCTTGGATGTCCTTTGACGATGGTCTGAACGCCCAGACCACGATTGATTTTCCTGTTCATACCAGCGATCGCCCCGCTCCAGAGCCTTCTGTGGAGTCCCAGGAAGCGATCGCCCCTCCCGCTAACCATCGAGATGCCTCGGAGAACAACTCTCCGATCAATGACTCTCCGATCAATGACTCTTCGACCATAGATGAGCCTCTGCTCTCTCCAGAGACTATTTCTCTAGCCTTTCGCGACGTGCGCATCGTGCTGCAAGAGCAGCGTGAACAAAGCCACTTGTTGACCACCAAACTGAATATCCTGTTTGTTGCCAACGGGGCCCTGCTCACCAGTCTCACCATCTCTCGCTTGATGATGATTCCCAGCCCCTTTACCGTGGCCGAAGTGATTGGTTTTTTCATCAGCTTTACCCTGCTCGTACGTGCCTTTCTGCCCCGTCAGGTGGCCGTCAGTCCAAACCTAGAAGATCGTAAATTCTTAGAGCGCTACCTGGCCCTGTCGGCGGTTGAGTATCAGCTACAGATGATGGTCAATTGGTCGGAGACGTATAATGCAAACAAGCAGCGGGTTGATGATGTATCAAAAACGTTACAACTGGCTGCCTACGCGACCCTCAGCGTTGCTACCATCATGTTGATTCACATCCTGGCAGCCTATGTGTTCTAATCATTCCATAGGCGATCGCCCCGTAGACTGCCATTGCTCCTAGGGTGAGCCTACAAAGACCGGATTCTAGACAAGACCATGGGAGATAAGCCCACTAGAAGGGTGTTGGTCTAGATGGATATCAGTTCCCGTGTTGGTGTAGATTGGCGCAGCGATCGCCGCGCCGGTTCTCCTTATCACCTACCCAACGAGTTAGCGGGAGTTTTTTGGAGAAGTTCTGATGACTCATGATCAAGCGGATACCGCGACTGCCAAAAAAGTAGTTCGTTTACCCGAGCCTG
>DATNRH010000556.1 GCA_036703605.1 Candidatus Obscuribacterales bacterium
GGCTTCCACCGCCAACACTCAGGGCTAACCGGCTTCTGATACAACCGCATCGGCGCACTGCCCACTATCTCAGTGTAAGCCTGAAACCGCTGGCACTCATGCCGCCTAAGACATAGCTGGGCGTTGCCTGATCCGGTGCAGGGGGTCACTGTGGCGGCTCCGGTAATGGCATCCAGTGGCTGGGCTGCCTAATGAAAGATGAATCTTTTCTGACAGAGATGTTTCCGAGAGTGTTATAGAATTTTCCATCCATAAAAAAGCCAAGCCTTGGTAGCTTTGTCTTTGTCGCATTGTCTGGACTTAATATTACCCAGTATTCTATTGATGGCAACCCAAATTCTGGCGCACTTTCGGGCAACCTATCCTCAACACTCATCCATTCACTCATATCGAATAAGCGCCCGAAATCCAATTATAGTTGACCTCTCCCCGGCTGCGTAACTCCAGCAAATGCCACCGGGTTTCTGTCGGATGCTTTCCAATCTTATCCGCTATCCGCCCGCAACCTTGGGCGCCATCGCTTGCAAGTATGGCAACAATCTCTGCCTGGGTGGAGTCGTTGTAAAGGTCTTCGCGGTCTTGGGTTGCTTGGTCGCGATTTAGTGTCATGCGCTTTCTCTCCATTTGCAATCTCGGCAGGATGGATCTGTGGCCCTGTAGCTATGGCCGCATGTGTTTGAATCTGGCAAAGGCAACCAAGGCTCACCAGGGTGCGGCCTATCTTTGCAGGAATAGCGATGCGATGGGCTGACCATGCTGTGGTTTAAGTCGGCCTCTGGCTTATAGGTCATTAGCCCCTAACTCCCAAGTAAAGCCACCGGCTGCCATTGCTGATCAGCCCTACCATAGTCTTGCTGACGCCATAATCTTCAGCTACCCGCCCCACACTGTGCTCTTTCGCCAATTTTTTGAGCCTATCACGCTCAGCGGCTGCGGCCCTCAGTGTCAATGCATCATCGTATGTCATATCACCATAGGCCATGCGCTCGCCCTTCCAGCGTTCGCC
>DATNRH010000557.1 GCA_036703605.1 Candidatus Obscuribacterales bacterium
ATGGGATTCTTAACCGGATATAATGAAAATTCTGAATATACCCAGCTCAAATGGCAAGTCTTCGATGCCCAGATCAAGCAAAAGCTGGAGCGACTGGTGGATCCAGAAGAGGGCGAGATTCGCACGATGTAGCCCATGACAGATTCAGAACTCCATACAAGTCAGATAAGCTTAAGCGATCGCATTAAACACCAGGCTCAGTCCCTTGGCTTCCATCGGGTCGGCATTGCTAGCGTTGAAGCCGCCGATCGCGACGGGGCTACCCAGCGCCTGCAGGATTGGCTCAGCCAGGGCTACCAGGCCGAGATGGCTTGGATGGCTAATCCCAAGCGGCAGGATATTGACCAGGTGATGCCTGGGGTGCGATCGCTTATCTGTGTGGCGTTGAACTACTACACCCCCCATGCCCATAGCGATGATCCTAGCCACGGCAAAATCTCCCGCTATGGTTGGGGGCGCGACTACCATCGAGTTCTGCAATCACGGCTGAAGGCTCTGTCCACCTGGATTGAACAGCAGGGCGAGGGCATCGAAACTCGCTACTACGTCGATACGGGCCCTGTCTCAGATAAGTTTTGGGCAGAACAAGCGGGCATTGGCTGGGTGGCCAAAAACGGTAATGTGATCACCCGCGACTACGGTTCCTGGGTGTTCCTAGGCGAAGTGCTGACTAACCTCGATCTCACCCCCGATCGCCCCCATATCCCCCACTGCGGCACCTGCACCCGTTGCATGGACGCCTGCCCGACTGGAGCGATCGCCCAACCCTTTGTCGTCGATGCCAATCGCTGCATCGCCTATCACACGATTGAGAACCGCGCTGACCAGCTTCCCGAGGCGATCGCTAGCCAGATGCAGGGCTGGGTAGCCGGCTGCGATATCTGCCAAGATGTCTGTCCTTGGAATCAGCGCTTTGCCCAGGAAACTGATATACCAGACTTTCAGCCTTATCCTTGGAATATTGCGCCAACCTTAGCCGACTTAGCAGTTAGCACCGACGAAGACTGCGATCGCCGCTTTCGAGCCTCAGCCCTGCGACGCATTAAACCCGCCATGGTACGCCGCAATGCCCAGGCAGCCCTCGCCCACCGACGGAGTACCTCACTGGAACAGGAATCCGGAGAGCAGGAGCGGCAGCAAGAGAGCGATCGCTAAAATCACCACGACCGTCACCGCATCAATATTAAGTACATTCTTCGGTGGTTCTGTCATCATTCACCTGAGACTAGCTGTCGTCAACCTGCAACCTGAGTAGAAACGACCTAGCCTCAACTCTGCTGCCTACACCACCCATTCTAAGAGACGAGCGACCATTAGGCGATCGCCTACGCCCAACCTTGTCGTATGATCCTCACACGTGCCTGGGAAACACGTTACCCAATCACAACGTCATAGATCTCCTGTGATACTCTTCATGAACAACGCAACACTTTTATGATCAATACTTCTCGATTCTCTCGGTCGATGACAGCATCAGTGCTGGGATGTGTCTTGCTTGGATTTGGGGCAGCGATCGCTCCCCCCGTCTTGGCCAACGAGACCGATGACTTTCTCCTCCTCGACCTAACGCGAGCCCGCAACCTAGCCCGTCAAGCCATTGAACGCGAGAATGGTGGTCTTGGAGAATATCGGGCAGAGGCCGCCATGCATGGCTTCAGCGCCGATACCCCCCATACCGTCAATGCCGATGGGAGCTGGACATTTCTCTTCCGGGGCTACGATCCAAGAACGCTAGCACCTGGCCAAGCATTAACCTACAGCGTTGAAAGCGAAGTCACGGTTAGCCCAACTGGACAAGTCAGCATTGACTACAACGGCCCCCTGCGCAGCACCTCTGCCACGGCTGGCTCATCACCCCTCACGGGCAGCGACACCGTTGAAGACTACCGCATCTCTCTCGATCTCAACCGGGCCAAAAATCTAGCGCGCCAAGCTGCCGAGCGGGAAAACGGTGGATTGGGGCAATATCGGGCTGAGATCGCTATGCATCAAGACGGAGCCAGTGCTCCCCATGTGGTGAATGCTGATGGCAGTTGGACGTTTACCTTCCAAGGCTTTGACCCTCGCACCGCTACTACCATGGGTGTTGTCACCTACACGGTGGAAAGCGTTGTCACGGTAACTCCAGCAGGCGAGATCACCATTAACTACAACGGCCCAATTCGCTAACGCTTTTTGGACTTGCTTCGGCGGCGCGGAGTTGCTTTGGCTGAGCGGCTCGTCTTACGGGATGGGCGGGTGATCTTCTTGTAGGTAGACGTCAGCCAATCAGCGCCATAGTGGCTCATGGCTCCTACCTCCAACCCGACGCCCAAGGCTAAGAGTTCGATCAGCCATTGCTGTAGCGATCGCTGGGTGAGCAAACCCAGGTCAGCCCACGTCCAGCCAAACTCTCCTAGTTGATTGGCCAGGGCGATCGCTGCCACCCCCAACACCAAGAGCCAGACCACTAAGTAGAGCACTCGCACCACCGTACCCACCACAGGGCCGTGCGACCAGAGCGATCGATGCTTGAGGCGGCTGCGGTAGGGCAACCAAATCCACCGCAGCCAGCCCCAGCGTTTATATTGCACAGAATGAATATCGAGGTCGGGGCCAAGCATCAAGCCACCCAGCAGGAAGCCGCTCAGCACCCAGAGGGTGAGGTAGCTGCTGCCCGTGCTCACCAATGCACCGGCTGCAACCAGCGGTAAGCAAAGGATGGTGATGCGATCGTGGGTGCGACCTGAGGGCATTGAAAAAAATATCAGATTTTTCTAATATGTTGCATCTTAGCAGGTGTTTGTCTGCTACAATGTGATCTTGTGTTCAGCAGTTGTCCCCTCAGGGGCGGTTAGCTCAGTTGGTAGAGCGCCTGCCTTACAAGCAGGATGTCACTGGTTC
>DATNRH010000558.1 GCA_036703605.1 Candidatus Obscuribacterales bacterium
CCTTATCGACAGCGACGTTTTGCCAGTTCCACCGTCGTTGTCGAAGAGTCCCACTGCCTTGCGTAGAAGCGCATCCAGGGATCGCAAAGCTCCCCCTAAGTCCATGACACCGCCCGACTCGCCCACCACACACTACTCACCTCTGCTACCCAAGCAAGTCAATAACACCGCCGAGGAGATAGACGCGCCTCCTACAACTTATCTTTCCATCCGCCGGGCTTTCAAGCCTTTGAACAAAGGCCGAGGGAAGGATCCAGGTCCTCCCCCCAAAATTGCCTCCCGCTCTCACCGCCCGTACGAATCCATGCTTGTCCTACCAACTGGTGCTTCTGGTGACTCACAAAGCATTGACTTGCCGATACGAGACACCCTTGTAAAGGACCTCAACTTTGAAGTGGCCACCCCTAAATCCCTCCTAAACATGCTAGCAAGAGGTAAGCAACTTTGGTCGCTAAGGCAAAGGTGAGCCGCTGTTCACCTCCGCAGCACAGCTGAGCAAGGACGGGGCACCCTTAGACAAAGCCAAATCGCTCAGCGAGCAGGGAGTTGTGCCAGGCATTGTGTTGCAGCTGACTGTGCCCCCAGGTGTGAGACTGCCTTGGCTGAGTGGCTTCTTCCGGCCCTTGACCCCTCCTACGACCACGAGCCCTTCCTTTGAGCCCGTGGCTAGGTCTACGTCTGGCGGAATCTCACCACCAACCGCCCCAAAACGCCCTCCACCTACGCGAGCTCAATCAAAGCAACCGACGGTGTTCAAGATGGACTTACTTTACCCTGGTATGGTGTGTTCCCCTGACCTTTTCTAGTTGAGCGCCAGCGCTTGCACTTTGCTGCAGACCCTCCTCTGACCGACTTGGAGGACCTAGATATCGACACGTTGTAGGGCCCTTTGACTTTGTAAATCTTCCTGTATAATTATTTGACCTAAAACGACATGTTGTTGAGACATTTATCTGGGACAATTACTGGGTGAACTCCAAAACTTGCTGGAAAACAGTCTTGGCCTGGTGGTCTTGTCCCTCTATCAGGGGGGCAACTGCCGAGGCTAAGAGTTAGGTCTAGACGGCATACAGAGTGATTCCCGTTGTTGTGAGCCACAAAGCACCCCCAGCATAATGAGTAGCTCCCACTTAGACGTCGAGGTTTCATCGATTCCTGTGAA
>DATNRH010000559.1 GCA_036703605.1 Candidatus Obscuribacterales bacterium
TATGCAGATGACCATTACTCGCCAAAATACGCCCCGAGAGTAGGTCCAAGGGTTCTTGGTTGTAAGCGGTTACCCGTCCGCCTGCTTCTTGCACCAACACCACACCGGCGGCCAGATCCCAGGGCGATAGACCGCGTTCCCAATAGCCATCCAGGCGACCGCAGGCTACATAGGCCAGATCGAGGGAAGCAGCTCCACCCCGACGCACGCCTTGGGTACAGTGGGTGAAGTGGCAAAACTCGGCGTAGTTGTTATCTACAGTTTCACGGCGATCGTAGGCAAACCCGGTAACCAGCAAACTATTGTCTAGGCGATCGGTGGACGAGACGGTCATGGGCAGGCGGTTGCGGGTGGCCCCTAGCCCTGTGGCGGCGCGAAACAGCTCTTGATGGAAGGGGTCGTACACGGCTCCGACTTGGGGCACGCCGTCAATCAATAGCCCGATGGACGCCGCCGAAAAGGGGTATTGATGGGTGTAGTTGGTGGTGCCGTCTAGGGGATCGATGGCCCAAAGAAAGGGGTTGTCGAGGGCACCCTGGCGTCCTGACTCTTCCGCCAAGATGGCATGGTCGGGGAAGTGGCGCTGGATCACGGCGAGGATGGCTGCTTCAGCCGCTTTATCAGCTTCGGTGACCAGATCGCCCGATCGCCCCTTTTCTTGAATCTGAACCTCACTCAGTTTGCCCCAGTAGGTTTGCAGCACTGTGCCGGCGGCTAGAGCTGCTTCGGTGGCAATGTCGAGAAACCGTTGGAGTTGGTCGGGAGAGGGCATGATGGCGATCGCTTTTAGATAGCAGGGACATAGCTTCTCCCATACCCTACCATGCCCTCCAGCCTTAGCCGTCGGCCTTGAAGTGCTGTGACCTAGATGGGGAATCAGCCCATGGGCCGCTGGCGCAATCCTGTTGGCAATCAGGGCTCACATCTCCTAAGAACGCTGGCGAAGCCCATGGTTCAAACAGATGCATATCCCAATTTGATGGCGGAAGGATCAGGGCGGGTGATTGCATTGGAATCCTTGCGTTGGGATGATAGTGGTGCTGCACTAACCTCTGGATCATGGCGCGACTCAACAACGGCCAAGTTTTAGCCGTGACCGTGGGACTGGCGATCGCCCTCGCCTATGGATGGATGGTGGTGCCATGGGTCATGCAACCTATGTCGGAAGACCTGCTGACCGATCCGTTTTTACAAGCCCCAACGCCCACTAGCGTCAACGTGGTGTGGTTTACGGAATTTGAGGGGTCGAAGCATGTTGTGGACTATGGCAATGGGTGGAGACAACGGGCGATCGCCACCACCACCCTCCTCAGCCGTACCCGTGAAGATGCCAAGTCTCGTGTGGGCAGCCAAACCGAGGATGGGCAGGTGTACGATAGGGTGCGCGATCGCCCCATTTGGCGGCATGAGGCGGTACTAGCTGACTTGACTGGAACGGTTCCCTATCGCGCCGTGAGTTTCAAAGGCGATCGGCAGATAGTTCGCAGCCAGTCGTTCCAAGCGGCACCTGCGCCTGCGCCCGGTGTGCCGCTGCACATTTTGCTCACGTCGGATCATCAGTCCCAACCTATGACTGCGGCCAATCTGCAAAAAGTTGTGGAAACGGTGGGGGCGATCGATGCCGTGTTCCTAGCGGGGGATTTGGTCAATATTCCCGATCGCGCCTCCGAGTGGTTTGATGATCATCGCGGCAATGCCTTTTTTCCCTGCCTGCAAGGTCGAGCCCACTACAAGCTGACCTACGATGACGTTGAAACGACGTACCGAGGTGGGGCGATTATCCAATCGGCTCCGCTGTTTGTGGCGACGGGCAACCATGAGGTGATGGGGCGGCTGTCGGAGGCAGACTTAAATGAGCAATTTAATGACCCCCAGCCAAGGGCGATCGCCGCGCAACGCTATCAAGAACGGGCCGCTGACATTAACCCCACCCACGATCCTGCTATCCAAGCCGAGTGGATTAAGGATCAGTCCTTTAACATCGATACGGTTCATGAACTGTTTACGCCGCTGAATGCCGAGGAGCCGCGATCGCCCTACTATGCCGTCACCTTTGGCGATGTGCGCTTGGTGGTGCTGTTTGCTACGAATATTTGGCGCAACCCCAGCCTAAATCCCAACGTGCGCGGTCGCTATCGAGAACAGGATGCGGCGCTGGATGACCCGACCCAGTGGGGGTACGGGCAACATATTTTTGAGGCGATCGCCCCGGGCAGTCCACAGTACACCTGGCTCAAAGCTGAACTGACCAGCCCAGCCTTTCAGCAGGCAAGGTACAAAATCGTGATGTTTCACCATCCGCCCCATTCCCTGGGGGATAACATCGTGCCGGCCTATACCGATCCGGTGCAAATCATCGATCGCTTCCCCGATGGTCGGATCAAATCGGTGCGCTACGAATATCCCAAAGATCAGGATTATCTGATTCGCGATGTGGTGCCGCTGCTGGAGAATGCCGGAGTGCAGTTGGTGCTGTATGGGCATTCCCATCTGTGGAATCGCTTTATCAACGGCGCAACCCACTATCTCGAAACCTCAAATGTGGGCAATACCTATGGCGCGTACCTCAGCGATCGCCGCCCGATTCCGATCGGGTTTCAGGAAGACTATGCCGCCTTTGATAATCCTAATGGTCTAGAACCCGTGGTGCCGACGATCGCCCCCCTGATGGATGAGCATGGCGATCCGCTGCCCTACCTTGCCAGCAACGAGATCACCGCCTTCAGCATTTTGGATACGGGAACCGGAACCGTCAGTAGCTACCGCTTTGATACGCGCCAACCGGATTCCGAGGTTGTGAAATTTGATGAGTTTTCCCTCGATACGCCGCCGTAACCTAACCTGAGTTCGGGATAAGCTGAAAGCCTCATTTTCTTGTGGACTGAGAGCTTGATTCTTTCGTCCAATAAGCTGGAAAATCCCCTTAACCCGAGCTGGCGTTAACCTATTTCCTAGTCTCTCCCGACTGAACAGACCGCCCTAAGCGCTGCGACGCAGGAAGGGAATCAGCGCATTGGCCACCTTCTCGGGCCAATCCTGCTGGGGATAGTGACCCACCTCTTCGAGAGACACCAGCTCCGCTGCCGGTGTTTGCTGCACAAACGCTTGGGCTTGATCGATGGACAGCCAAGGATCATTCACCCCCCACTGCACCTGAATCGGCGCATCCCACGACCTAAAGCCGGCACTAATTTGGGCCGTTGCCTCCGACAGCCGCAGATTTTGCACCGTTGCCAAGAGCGATCGCCCGGCATCAGAACTTTTGAGGAACGGCCGTCGATAAACATCCAGATCCTCATCAGATACTTGGTATTGCCCTCCCCCTTCCAGGGTGCGATCGACCAACAGCGGATCTTGGGTGAGCATATCGCCAACTAAGGGAATGCCCAACATGCCAATTTTCCAGGGTACCTTAGCTTCCGGGGTGATCGGTGCATTCAAAATCGCCAAGCGTTCAATGCGATCGCGATGCTGTAGGGCATACTGCAAACCCACCGAACCGAGAAATCCCTGCACCACCAAATGCACCCGCTCTAGGCTCATAGCCTGCATCCAGGCATCCAGCGCCGTTTGGAAGGCGGCCGAGGTGTAGGCGAAATCGCGTTTATCGGGCTTATCGGAAAATCCAAAGCCAGGCCAATCGGGAGCGATCGCCCAGAAACCTTGATCGGCCAGCGCCTCCATCACCTCGCGCCAGCCATAGCTCTGGGACGGCAGCCCATGGAGCAGCACCACCGGCGGCTTCGTTGTTTCATTCACCGGCTTGGCATCCCGGTAAAACCAGGTGACTGAGCCCACTTCAATCCAATTTTCAGTTGTAGTCACGGTAGGTTAATCAGTACTTTCTTAAGAAATAGTTTCAAGATTCCTACCAGTGTTCAGTGTTTTGGGATTCTTGTCTATGCATAGAAAGATCTCAGGCTGATCCATAGACGAGACGAGACTATCGATGAAATAGCTGATCGCCTGCTGCTAGACGCGATCGCCGCTAGTTTCGCACCGGCACCACCTGATTCAGATCCGCTGCCTGCCGTACCGCATTGGCGACCCTGAGAGCATAGACACTACTCTGGGGTTGGATGTAGAGAGGCTTGCCCTCCGTGAGGTAGTTCAACACCGACTGGGTGTCTTGGGCAAACAGCCCTCGCCGACTGCCGCCATCTAGGGGGCGATCGCCCTCTGCCGTGACCAATTTACCTTGGGTGCCGTCGAAATGAATCAAACCGTTTTGACCATGAATGTCTAAACGACGTTCCGCCGCCCAAATAGCCTCACCTTTGCCATAGATCACCTCTGCCATCAGCCCGCTTTCAAACTGAAGCTGACCTGAGCATAGGCAAGTGGTATGGAACGAATCTCCCATGCTGTGAGGATAAGTGGAGGGATGGTCTACCCAGATTTGGTTTTGTCCGCTCACCGACGTTACCTTGCCAAACAGGGTCGTTAAGCGATGGATACGAGACAGGGCACCCACCAGCGGAAAGCCAAAGGTATCGGCTTGATAGGTCCACTTACGGGGAGCGGGGTGTTGGGGGTTGAGGCTGGAGTAGCGCACATAGAGGGGCTTGCCAATGGACGGCAACTGTTGAGCGATCGCCCCATGGACGCCACTTAAAACATCAATCTGTTCCACATGCAGCAGCCGATGCTGAGCCTCAGCTAGGTTGACCAATTCCTCCGCCTCGGCGCTATCGAGGGATAGGGGATATTCCACCACCACATGCTTACCTGCCTGCAGCGCAATGCGGGCGATCGCTCCATGGAGGCGGTTCACGGTGCAAATGACCACCATATCTACATCGGGATGCTGCACCAATTCTCCCCAGGTGGCCAGGGCAGGAATGCCAAAGGGCTGACAAAAATTGGCCGTGCGCGCCTGGTCTTGCCCCGCCACCGCCACCACCTGCGATCGCCCATCAGCTTGAAAGGTTTCGACTCGCAGTTTCGCCGCATAGCCCGTCCCCACGATGCCCACTCGAATGGGTGCATTCATACGCTGTTCAATCCCCTCGTCCTGCGTCAATACCTCAGTTTTACATGGAACTGCGATCGCCTCCGCCCGCTTCGATGATGAGCATGGCCCAAACGCCAAGACCTTGCTTTTCCGTTGCTATGTCTATTCTTAGACAGATAATATTTTCTAATGAGTCCATGGTTTTTGCGCCTGGCCTGGTTATGAAGAAAACCTTAACTACGGGTATAGGGTGCCATGATTGAGCGCGATCGCCCTATCCGATCGACGGGTTTCCGGTGACCTATAAGTAATTCAGCGGCAAAACACGGAAATTCATGAGTAATCCCATTAGCTCAATTTATGGAACTGACGTCACAAGCCTTAGCTTTTCCCGTAGTATCAGAAATGGAGTCAGGCAACACTGCCGCGCGTCGCTCCACGCCCACGGGTGGAGCTTTTGACTCCGCAACCATAATCCTGCCGTTTTAGACTATTTGAGAGGACTACTGCATGGCAACCTATAAAGTTACGTTGATTAACGAAGCAGAAGGACTAAATACCACCATCGATGTGCCCGAAGACGAGTACATTCTTGATGCAGCAGAAGAGCAAGGCATTGACTTGCCTTACTCCTGTCGGGCAGGTGCTTGCTCCACCTGTGCTGGTAAGCTACAAAGTGGCACCATCGATCAGTCCGATCAGTCCTTCTTGGATGATGACCAAATCGAAGCTGGGTTTGTGTTGACCTGCGTTGCATATCCCACTTCTGATTGCACCATCCTCACTCACCAAGAAGAAGAACTGTACTAAGTTCGACAAGCTTCACATCGACGAGTTCTGAACTAAAGGGCAGGGATCAAGGAAGCGTTCAACGGTCATGCTCTCTGCCCTATCTTTTTTAACTACCTCTGTTAACTCATGTCATGCATGTCATGGTTTTGAATGGCATGGTGAGAGGCTTGCTCTTTGCTTAAAATTATTGATGCTGCAGACATCCAGCTTCATCAAGGCTGGAGTCAATAGATATGATACCTATAGCCTAGGACAAGACCACGGGCATCCTGGTTTGTGGTTTTCTCATCAAGACGGCCAATGCATACTGTAGATTCCACTACCATTCTTGCCTTTTGGTTTGGTGAGCCGATCCAGACGCCTAACTATGCTGAGCGTCGATCGCTCTGGTTTGGCAAAGATCCAGATTTAGACCGAGAGATTGGCGATCGCTTCCTAGGTACCTACCGACAGGCCGCTGCCGGGGAATTGGATCACTGGCAGCAAAACCCCTTCGATTGCTTGGCCCTTGTGATTGTTCTCGATCAATTCTCGCGCAACCTTTTTCGTCAACAGGCCCAAGCGTTTGCCACCGATAGCAAAGCGTTGTCCATTGCCCAGGGAGCGATCGCCCAGGGATTTGATCAGCAGCTTCATCCTGTGCATCGCATTTTTCTCTATCTACCTCTAGAGCACAGCGAAGATCGAGCGATTCAGCAAGAGTCGGTAGCTCTCTTTCAGCGGCTTGCCGAAGCTTATCCTGAACTCAACGACACCTATGAGTATGCCCTGCGTCACCAGCGAGTGATCGAACAGTTTGGTCGCTTCCCTCATCGTAATGTTGCCCTAGGTCGGGAATCGACTCCAGAAGAACAAGACTTTCTAAAACAACCCGGCTCGTCTTTCTAGATGTCACGCTCTAGATGTCACGCTTGAACGTAAACATCCTTTGCAAAAACAGAATGTAAGTCTTTAAAGACTCTAGGATAGAGTTAGGTTCAGTGTAATTACCCAAAGATTAACCATCTCTACACCATGGATTATCTATGGGCTAAAGGAATATTCTGCTCATTCCAGAGACAGCGAAGACATCGG
>DATNRH010000560.1 GCA_036703605.1 Candidatus Obscuribacterales bacterium
TGTCTGGGCTAATCTGGCGTACGCATCAGTTTCGCGACCAAAGCTTGCGATCGCCGGAACTCCATAGCCAGCTCATCGCCATTCCAGGGGATAAGCAGATCCTGATCGAGGCAACCGCGGCGGTGCTGCAGTTTTGGCAAACGGTAACCACGGGCATGTCGTTTTGGTTGGCTGGCCATGATCCCCAGCCAGCGACACCCGACCAAATTGAGCAATGGATTCACCAAACCGAGTGGGCAGAACTGGAGGCAGCACGCACCGAAGTCTATCTCAGCCTCTGTTGGGGCAATCCCCGGGAATGCCATTACCAATGGGCTCAGCCAGACTCGGGATGTATACGAGTCATTGCAGCGATCGCACAACCGGGCTTGATCAAGGTATAGTGAAAGGCTGCAGGCGATCGCCTGCTTACGTTTTATGTCTTGAAGGAGACGATGCAATGCCACAAGCCGTGGGGGTCATTGAAGCGTTGGGGTTTCCGGCAACCTTAGCGGCGGCCGACGCCATGCTCAAGGCAGGGCGCGTGACCTTGGTGTATTTTGACAAGGCAGAACGGGGAAACTTCTACATTGCCATTCGTGGCAGCGTTTCAGAGGTAGCCTCTGCCATGGCAGCTGGGCTAGAAGCGGGAGAAGCTTGCTTCGGGGGCAAAATTATGACCCACTACACCGTGCCGAATCCGCCGGAAAACATTGTGTCGGTCTTGCCCATCCACTACACCGATCAAGTCGAGGCCTTCCGAGTCTATTAAGCCCTTGGCATAGGCATAAATAAAACTATACACAGCGCTTATAAATTGTTATCGTTCAACCCATTATCTGGCCAACAAGTCCCGGGTTTTTGGGGACGTGGGCCCGTAGAATTGGTTTGAGTCTATACAAACTATTCGCGCCGTCGGTGGGGATAGAAGCAGACCCACCAGCATTGTTTATCGATGGTTAGGAGAGCATACATGTCATTGTCTGCGGTTGGATCAATTGAGACGAAGGGATTTCCCGCAGTGCTGGCGGCAGCGGATGCGATGGTGAAGGCCGGGCGTGTCACCCTGGTGGGCTATATCCGGGTGGGAAGTGCCCGGTTTACCGTGAATATTCGTGGGGATGTATCGGAAGTCAAGGCGGCGATGGAAGCCGGCATTGCTGCCGTCGAAACCGTCTACGGCGGCGCTTTAGAATCCTGGGTGATCATCCCTCGGCCCCACGAAAACGTGGAGTGTGTGCTGCCCATCGCCTATGGTGACGATGTTGCAGAATTCCGCGATGCTGTGGAGCAACCGCGGATTCTAGGGTCTTCGTTTAATCGCTAGGTATTACACCGCTAATCTTTAGTCAGATCACGGGAGAGGCAGCGATCGCCCTGCTGAACCCGCGCTCCATTGGCAAAATCCCAGCCCGACTGAGGCTTTTTCCCAGCAGGCTGTACTTGATACAGCAATAACCAACCGGCTCCCGTCTGCACGATGGGGCCGTTTTTTTTGAGGATGGCAACAATATCGCCGGGTTGGCTGGTCTGGCTGGCGGCGGCAATGTCTAACGAGGCGATTTGGGACAGTAGATCAGCGAACTCGTCCGGCATATCGTCACTAGGCAGCGGGATGGGAATGGTGCGCAGGATTTTGAGGGGCTGATCTCGAAACTCAGTAACGCAATTGGGAAAGAAGCCACGAATCTGGTTATGGAGAGCGATCGCACTCTTAGACCAGTCTAGGTGGTAGTCAGCTTTTTGAATCAGCGGTGCATAAGTGGCTTCGTCATCATCCTGGGCGATCGCCTTTAGGGTGCCGGCATCTAAACCCAGTAGCGTCTCGATCAGCAGATCAGCCGTCAGGTGGGAAAGGCGATCGCCTACCTCTGCAGCGGTATCCCACCAATGGATCGGCGTAGTAGCTTTCAGCAACATCGCGCCCGTATCCATCCCCACATCCATCTGCATGGTGGTAATGCCCGTTTCCAGTTCTCCCTGCACCAAACTCCACTGGATAGGCGCAGCACCGCGATAGTGGGGCAGGAGGGAGCCATGCCCATTGATACATCCCAAGCGAGGCATGGCTAGGATCTCCGGCGATAGCAGTTGCCCATAGGCCACCACCACAAAAGCATCGGCCGTAAGGGCCGCTAGTTCGCCTAGGGTTTGGGAATCTTTTTTAAGCCGGCGGGGTTGCCAAACCGGGAGCTGATTGTCCACTGCTAGTACTTTGACGGGAGAGGGGGAAAGACTCTTGCCCCGACCTCGGCGCTTATCAGGCTGGGTAACGACGCCACACACTTGAATGTCAGGATGCTGAAGGAGGCGCGCTAGGCTAGGTACTGCAAAGTGAGGCGTACCAAAAAACACGATCTTCATGGGCGGGGATCAATGGTGATTTCAACGCGACGATTGCGCTGCTGGGCGGAGCGATCGGTGGACAGGATTAGAGGACGGCTGGAACCATAGCCGATCGCCACCAGGCGATAGCTAGGGCCAAGCTGGGGCGCTAAGACATCACGAATCTGTTGCGATCGCGCAAAGGATAGCGGCAGCCCATCCGTGCTGTCTGGGGTAGGAGCGGTGTGAACGCCGATGCGGATCGTAGCCGTGGGATAGGTTTGCAGCTCCGTGGCAATATCATCGAGCAACGTTTCGGCCCCATCGACCAATCGTGCGTCATTGGTCTGAAATAGAGCATCGCTCGGGAGAGTAACCCGCAGGGTGTCTGGAGAGAGGCTAGGGGTAGATGTCGTGGAGATCGGAGCAGCCTCTGTCTCTGAAGCCCTTGCCGGAGGATCAGCCGGCTGTTCGGCCGGCTCGTCTACATCAGCCGTCTCATCTAAACCAGCCGTTTCATCCGACGAAGACTCAGAACTAGCAGGATCTAGCCGACGTTCGAGGCGGCGCAGTCGCTCTTCCACAGGCCCCGACTGGGGGGCTCCATCTAGCTGTACTTCCAAGTCTTGGAGGCGATCGCCAATGGCCTCTACTTCAGTTTGTAAGTCTGCCACGGCTGTGGTGACGGCTGCCCGCTCTGCCTCATCGAGCTGCAGGGCTTCCTCCGAGGTCTCAGTCTCTTCTGAGTCAGGCTCTACACCTGTATCTGACGAATCAGGAAGGGACTCCAGCCGGGGAATTGCAGGCAGCAGAGTGGATTCTGGCTCAACAGGGGCATACCATTCTCCACTGCGCCATGCAGACACTTGGCGAAACAGAACCTCTAACATGGGCCGCTCAGGAATCGCCCCGGGTCGCCACAGAGCAACGCCAATGCCTACCAAAACAGCTAGGCTTCCCCCAACGCCCAACAGTAAAAGGCGAAAGATCAAAACCAACAATCCATACAGCAGACCGGGCGATCGCGCTGGGGCTGATGGAGGAGTGTCATGGGGAGGCTGAGACGAGGGCACCATAGTTGAACCAGTAAAACAGTTTGAACGAAGCGTGTGAGATCTCAGAAGGCTCGCCACCATAGGCAGAATCTAACGATTGATGTCTATGTGACGCTGCATACGTTAAGTCTATTAAAGAGTTTCAGCGTTTTCTATGGCAGTTCCCTCTTCGCTTGCTATACCTGTAATTAGGAGCATATCAACCTGTATGGCACTGCCATGCATCAGAGCTTAGGGAGTGGCTGCTAGAGGCGGCAAAGTTCCGGGCAAGGAGCTACCAATCTGTGCATCTTGTGCATCTAGCTATGGTAGCTAAGACGCTTGGATAGAGCGAATACTGAGCAAGTACAAATCTGAATAGTTTGTACTAACCCCTACGGTACAACAACCAAGCCTACCGGTTTTCATGGCTATCTGGCATTATCCATAGCTGTTTCTATCCCATGGTACCGTGATGGCTATTTCTGCCGGAAACAGTCTCACGGTCATGGGACTAGTTTGAGGTGGATCCTGTGCCACCTATCAGGGTAGGAGAGATATCCCCGCTATTGCCCTGGTGAGATCACGAGAAACAGTGTGCTCTGTTAAGAGGAGCATAGTTTCTCTATGTCAACATGCTCCAAGTGATGCGCTTCATTTTTTGCTAACCCCATGTCAGCATGACGCCTGCTGATGTTACTGTGCCCATGACCGAACCTTCCACCCGCCTAGACCCCTTAAATAGCCCGTACCCAGTCCCCTGGAACTGGGTGATGACCATGGTCTCGGAGAATCCTGCTCAGCGATCGCCTATTTTGCGTTACTACCGCAGTCCCTCCTTGGTCTCTCCTGATGGCTGCTACGCTGCCTATAGCCGCATTCAGCTTCGCATTCAGCCTGATCCCACGCAGACCCAAGTGGCTAGCGTGCTGTTTCTAGAAAACCTGAAAACCGGTGCTCTGCAGGTGATTACCGCCTCATCGCCCCTAGCCGACAATCCCTTTGTTTCGGGAGAAGAACCCGAACATCCTGGCAGCATCGCCATGATTATTCCCATTGCCTGGTCGAAGGCGGGCGATCGCATCTTGGCGCGAGAATTTGAGTCACTCTTTGGTACAGGTTTGGCATCAGACTACGCCGTAGTCTGGGATCAACACCAGAGCCAAGCCCATACCATCGCCCCCACCATGGTGAACTATAGCAACGCTATTTTGCTGGGATGGAGTCAAGCTGATCCCGACCGAGTGCTCTTTCGGGCTGGCAATATAGGAGAAGAGCGGTGGCCCATCTGGGCTGTGAATCTCCATGGACAAACAGTTGCGGCCGATGCGGGCGATCGCCCCGTGGTGTTTGGGGAACTGGTCAATAATGTCTGGACAGGGCCCCAGGCCTATCGCTAGCAAGATGGGATGTCACCCACAAACCACAACAAGCTCTATGTGAAACCGCCCCTTGACTCGTTTTAGATCCAAGGGGCGGTCTTGCATCACACTTATGTGACAACTACTCACGTGACAACTATAGAGTGAGGGATTCGGGATTGGTTTCAATCAACTTGGCAAGATCCCGCAGGAAGGCGGCAGCATCAGCACCATAGATGATGCGGTGATCACAGGTGAGGTTGACCTGCATTTGATTGCGCACCCCCATCATGCCGTCAGCCGTGGCCACCACTTGGGGGCGAGAGGCTCCAATGGCCAGGATTGAACCTTGACCCGGCGGCAAAATGGCATCGAAGCGATCGACGCCAAACATGCCTAGGTTAGACAGGGTAAAGCTACCGGTGGAATATTCATCGGGCTGAAGCTGTTTCAGGCGCGATCGCTCCACCAAATCTCGCCAGGTGCGGGATAGGGAATAGAGATCCACTTGATCAGCCTGGCGCAGGACAGGGGTAATCAAACCACCGCCCTCCATAGCCACCGCCACCGCCACATTAATCTCTGAGCGATAGCTGGTTCCCTGTTCGGTATAGAAAGCATTCACCAAGGGATGGCGCTGCAGCGTCACCGCCACGGCCTTAGCCAGCAGGGCGGTCATGGTGACGCCTTTCGATTTCACCTTTTTATACAGGGCATCAAGGGCATCGGTGGTGATGGTGTAACCAACCCGGAAGGTAGGCACCTGAAGACTGGTCATCATGTTGCGCACCACAGCTTGCTGCAGGGTGTTGAACTTGGCGACTTCCCCAAGGGG
>DATNRH010000561.1 GCA_036703605.1 Candidatus Obscuribacterales bacterium
GCATCTAGAATTTGATTAATGTTTGATCCGGGCATACCGATAGCTTCAGCCAAGATAACATCCCAACTTTTTGCCAAATCAATATCTTTAGCCCGGATTAAAATTGCAGGCTTATCATTGGCAAGGTGATAATGAACTGCATGAGCAAAGGCATGTGTCTTTCCTACTCCAGGTTCACCGATATAAGCAGCAGGCTGCCCTAAAGTTCTCAAGTATCTTGGCGTTACTTTTCGGGCAAGCCACTGATTTAGGACAGACTCAAGTTGCTTTCCGATATCTGCAGTTGGTGATTCCAAAGAGAATTTATTATCTGGAGAGATTATATTAACGAGTTGCCAAGGGGCAGCTTCATCAGTGACTTCCTTTTCAAAATCAGGAATTGGAAAGGAGTTTCCAGTTACAATGCGCTTTTCTAATTCTTGCTGCTCAGCGATAGCAGCTACCATCCATTCTTCAGCACTTCTAATAAGATCTTCAGCATCATCCCGTTGCATAAACTGTGGGTATCGTCTTAGTCGCAAGACTGCCAAGTGAACATCTTCGAGTAGGATACGAACTTTTCTTACCTCATCGAGCCACTTCGGTTGAGAGGACAGACCATTCAGGCGTAACTGGAGATCCGCTTCTACTTGACCAATTTGATGAAGATCAGGAGAGTAACGATTGCTCAACCAGCTATGCTTAGCCCGCTCAAAATTTCGCCTCAGCCACTCAAGGATAATTTCGGGTTGGAGAGGTTGTTCTCCTTTGACTATGGAAATGAAAATTTGGTAAATATCGCCCGTTTGAATATCACGAGCATTTACATTCGCAAGTATTGTCTGTTGGGGTTGCTGGGATTCTAGGCGATCGCTCATAGCTTGGGCTCCACTGTAGCGAAAATACTCAACTTGACAAAGGCTCGTGAGGCGGGTGCCCATGAAAGCCACCATTGGACTGCAAGTCAGGGTTTGCTGATCCTAAACCTACAGTCTAAATTTGAATCAGTATGATTCGGTGTTTCCGCCAGCTCATATAATAAAAACAACGCACCTCTGAACGGAAGGTTATAGGAGCTGTATCCAAATTCTACCGATAAGGAGAAGTTTATGGAATTTTTTTCTATACTGGCTGGTATTGTGACCACCATCATTTTACCCAAAGTGCTGGTGGAAGCAAGCGAGAAGATTGGCGAGAAAATTGGCGATGTAGCCGTTGAAAAAAGTGGCGAGGTGATTCAATTGCTTTACAAGACAGTCCAGGGTAAGCTCCAGTCAGTAGGAACGAATGGTTTGCTGAAACGGGCAGAGGAAAAGCCCACGGATCAGAATATCCAGGTTCTTGAGGGAGAACTAGTCAGCCAGATGGAGGAGGACAAAGAGTTTGCGGCTCAATTAGAAGCACTGATTCAACAGATTCAAGCTCAATCACCTACTTTACAGGTTGTTTTGGATACAGTGCGAGTTAAGGGGAGTGCAAAAATTGGAGATATTGAACAGGTGAGTGAAAACAAGTCTGCAGAGCAGATTATTGGGCGTGATTTAGGAGTTGAGGGCGATTTTGAAATGGGGGATGTTACTCAGAGGATTCAGAAAAAGCAGTGACTTGTTCATGGTAACTGCCTCATTCTATAGAATAAAGGACGATCGCTGTTTGAAATAGTCAAGAGGATGATAGGAGCGATCGCCTATGGTGTCATGTCATCGGCTATGGGTAGTAACGACTGAACATGCCGGAGGGGGCACGATGGTATAGTACAAAGGAACGTGATGTGCGATCGCCCTTGTGGGAGCGTTCCTATGGCCATTATTTCCTCCAAGCAACCCGATCCCAATCAGCCTGGATCAGACAGCCCCGATCCAAAAGCGATCGCCCCTCGGGTGTCTCGTCCGCCTGAAGCGGCCTTGCTGCAGCCCGATGCCCAAGTGCAAGAAACCGGCAAAGCAGAAGAAACTCTGCGCCCCCAGCGCATTGGCGACTACATCGGGCAATCGTCGTTGAAAGACGTGTTAGACATTGCCATCAAAGCCGCCCAGTCACGCCAAGAGCCCTTGGATCATCTCCTGCTCTACGGGCCGCCTGGATTGGGAAAGACCACCATGGCCTTGATTTTGTCTAGCGAGATGAACGTGGGCTGCAAGATCACCACCGCCCCAGCCCTAGAGCGTCCTCGCGATATTGTCGGCCTGTTGATTAACCTGAAACCCGGCGACATTTTGTTTATTGATGAAATCCATCGCCTGCCTAGAGTCACAGAAGAAATTCTCTATCCAGCCATGGAAGACTTTCGCCTAGATATCACCGTGGGCAAAGGACAGAGCGCTCGCACCCGCAGTATTCCCCTACAGCGCTTCACCTTGGTGGGCGCAACTACAAGGGTAGGAGCCCTGTCATCGCCCCTACGCGATCGCTTCGGCCTCGTCCAACGGCTTCGGTTTTATACCGTTGAAGAACTGACCGAGATTGTCCAGCGCACCGCTACCATTCTCACCACCGCCGTCACCCCTGAAGGAGCTGCTGAAATTGCCCGTCGGGCTCGGGGTACGCCGCGGATTGCCAACCGCCTGCTGCGACGGGTGCGCGATTATCTAGAGGTGAAGGCATCGGGCTCGGAAGTCACCGAAGCGATCGCGGCGGAAGCCTTGGAGCTATTCAACGTCGATCCCTGCGGTCTAGACTGGACAGACCGACGCTTACTGTCGATGATGATCGAAAACTTTGGCGGCGGCCCGGTGGGTCTCGATACCCTAGCCGCTGCGACGGGCGAAGATGCCCAAACCATCGAAGAAGTTTATGAACCCTACCTCTTGCAAATCGGCTACCTCAACCGCACCCCCCGCGGCCGCATTGCCACCCGCGCCGCCTGGCAACATCTGGGCTACCAACCCCCCGATCAACAACTGCCCCTCTTGTCTTGACGATGCGGCGTAGGACTTGCCCACTCCCCCTGCAAGCGGTCTGGATCAGGGTAAGCGAAAACACTATTCGCGATCGCATTTTTGTGTAGGGTGGCATCTGGATTTAAGAACAGAGACTTGCATGGATCAGGTGACCCTCCGCTCCGCGACTGACGCCGATCTCCCCGACATTTTGGAGATCTATAACGATGCCGTCTTACATACCACCGCCTCCTACGACTACGAGCCCCATACCCTAGCCATGCGCCAAGCTTGGTATGCCGCCAAAGTAGACCAAGGATTTCCCATTTTTGTGGCAGAACGCCAAGGACGGGTTGTGGGTTTCAGTTCCTTTGGCCCCTTCCGTGCTTGGGCTGCCTATCAATACACCGTGGAGCTATCGATCTATGTCGCCGCCAGCGATCGCGGCCGGGGGGTGGGTAAACAGTTAATGAAGCCCCTGATTGAAGCGGCGCGGGCCATGAACATCCATGCCATGGTAGCGGGCATTGATGCCAACAATGAAGCCAGTCTGCGGCTGCATCGCTGTTTTGGCTTCCAAGAAGTGGCCCATTTTCCCCAAGTCGGCTATAAGTTCGATCGCTGGCTCGACCTGAAGTTTTTGCAGCTCCTTCTGTCATAGCTGTCTAGCCTGTCTAGGCGCAACTGCATCTAAGCTCAGGATAAGCATCTATAGACTGTGATTCTACAGAGCCCACTAAGATGAACATAGTCTAGGTGTCACCACGGCATGAGCTATTGTCCCAACCCGGTTTGCCCCAGTCCCCAAAACGATCGCCATGGGCTGCATTGTGATGCCTGCGGTACGGCGCTGATGCTGGGCGATCGCTTTCGGTTGCTGCGACCGCTGCGGCAGGGGGGCTTTGGGGCGACCTTTTTGGCGGTGGATGAAACCTTGCCGGGGCGCGATCGCTGTGTGGTGAAGCAGTTTTTGCCGCAGTTGCAGGGGCGTGACTATGCGGAGCAGGCGGCCATGCTCTTCCAGGAGGAAGCGGCTCGGTTGGCGGAGTTGGGCGATCATCCGCAGATTCCCAAATTCCTAGCCCAGGTGGAGCAGGCGGGGTATTACTACCTGGTGCAGGAGTTTATTGACGGGCAAGATTTGGAGCAGGTGCTGAAGGAGCAGGGGCCGCTGCGGGAATCGCAGGTGTGGTATGTGCTCAAATCCTTGCTGCCGGTTCTGGATTTTATCCACAGCGCTCGGGTGATCCACCGAGATCTTAAGCCGGCCAATATTATCCGCACGGGCGATCGCCACCTTGCCTTAGTTGATTTTGGCGCATCGAAATATGCTACGGGTACGGCCCTGGCCCGCACCGGCACGGTGATCGGCAGTGCGGGCTATGCAGCGCCAGAGCAGGCTTTAGGTAAAGCCGTGTTCGCTAGTGATCTCTACAGTCTCGGGGTGACCTGTGTTCATCTGCTGACGGATCAGCATCCCTTTGATCTATACAGCGTCAGTGATGATGGCTGGGTGTGGTCGCAGTATCTGCCCCAGCCGGTGAGCGATCGCCTGCTGCGGGTGCTGAATCGATTATTGGAACGATCCCTGAGCCGTCGCTATGCCACGGCCAGTGAGGTATTGGAAGATATTCGGCGATCGCGGCCGCCTCGCCCGGCCGCACCGGCACGGCCCCAGACCAGCGGCTGGCGCTGCACGCGGGTGTTTCGCGGTCATACCGGCAGTATCCAAGCGATCGCCATTAGTCCCGATGGTACCCTCTTGGCCAGCGCCAGCCGGGATCAGTCCATTAAGCTCTGGGGCCTGTATACCGGCAAATTGATCCATAGCTTCGAGGGGCGATCGCCCTGGGGGAAAGACGGTCATTCTGCCCCGGTCAACGCCCTGGCCTTCACCAGCGATGCCCAAACCTTACTGAGCGGCAGTGATGATGGCACCGTGTGGCTCTGGGATGTGCCGCGCCGTACCGCCATCGGTATGTTGCCGGCCCATAGCTGGGGGGTGACGGCGATCGCCCTCGGCGATGATCGTTTACTGGCCGTGGGCAGCGCTGACGGTGCGATTCAGCTTTGGGACATTACTCGCCGAGAACGTCTGCAAACCCTACGCCCCCAGTCTGTGCCGGTGACGGCTCTCCAGATCAGCCTCGATGGGGCTTGGCTGGTGAGTGGGGGCGATCGCCTCGTGCGCATTTGGGATTTGGGTAACCTGCGGCAAACGGGACAGGTGCCGTTGTGGAATACGCTGAAGCAGGATGCCCCAGCTTGCGCCATCGCCCTCAGTGCCGATCGCCAATGGCTGATCACCAGCAGCGATCGCTCCCTGATGATATGGGATACCCTAGAGCAAGTTTGCCAGCAGACCATTCGCGCCCATCAAGGGGCCATTAATACCATTGCTCTCAGTCCCGATGGTCAGTTTCTGGCTAGTGGCGGCGATGATAGCCAACTGCAGATCGGACGCTGGGAGCGATCGCGGTTTCGCCATGGCGGATCGCTGAAAACGGCTTGGGTGGTGAATGCGATCGCCATCTGCCCAGATAGCGGCGGATTGGTGAGCGCCGGGGCCGATGAAACGCTGCAACTTTGGACCTACGAACCACTGGGATTAGATCGGGGGACACCATGAGCTATTGTTTGCATCCAACCTGTCCATCCCCTAGCACCCCCCAGGGCGATCATTTCTGTGTGCATTGCGGATCGCGAGTGCGGTTGGGCGATCGCTACGTAGCCGTGCAGCCCATTGGCGGCGGTGGATCGAGCCGTACTTTTTTGGCCATCGATCAACGCCGTCTCACCCACAATCGCTGTGTCATCAAAGAATTTGAGCAGCAGGGCGATGGTGAAGCCTTTCGCTACCAGATTGCCCGCATCGAACCGCTGTTCAAACATGCGCA
Organism: Candidatus Obscuribacterales bacterium; assembly: GCA_036703605.1. Taxonomy (NCBI): domain Bacteria; kingdom Bacillati; phylum Candidatus Melainabacteria; order Candidatus Obscuribacterales; species Candidatus Obscuribacterales bacterium. The sequence continues at coordinate 5,756 of DATNRH010000561.1, forward strand.
GTTGCCCAATGTCTTGGCCTATTTTGAACGCGATCGGCATCATTACTTAGTGCAAGAGTACATTCCTGGCCCCAATCTTGGGCAAGAACTCCAGACCAGCGGAGCCTTTAGTGAAGATAAAATCTGGACGGTGCTTCAAGAAGGGCTGCTGTTGCTCAAGTATCTGCATAGTCAACGGCTGATCCATCGCGACGTGAAACCCACCAACCTGATCCGCCGCGACGGTCGGTTTGACCTAGGCTATCTTACCCTTGTAGACTTTGGATCCGCCAAGATCGCCACCCAGTCTACCCTCGCCAAACCCGGCACCATGATCGGCAGCGCTGAATATATTGCCCCCGAGCAACTGGCGGGCCAGGTCACCTTTGCCAGCGATCTCTATAGCTTAGGCACCACCTGCCTGCATTTACTCACGGGTCTGTCGCCCTTTGAATTATTCAATTTTCGGGACGGCAGTTGGCTGTGGCGTAGCGTGTCCGGGCCGATCACGGACGACTTAGCAGAAATCCTCGATCGCCTCGTATGCCGTAATTTAACCGAGCGCTACGCCAGCGCTGAGATCGCCCTCAAGGATGTCTTACTCCACTGTCCAGGCTCATCCTCCACCCTGATCATTCCCGCTAGCCAGCCTCCCCTGCCCCTGCCCGACACCCAGCCCCCAGATCTATCCTGGGTCTGTGAGACGACCGTGACCGTCGAGCACCCGATCACGCGATTGGCACTGCTGCCTACGGGGCAGATGCTCACCGGCGATCAACAGGGGGCGATCGCCCTTTGGCAGGGCATGGAACTGGAACGTACCTGGGTGGGCCATGCCTACAGCGTTGCCGCCCTTGCCTACTCACCCATGACGGCCATGGTGGCCAGCAGTGGCTACGATCGCACCCTCAAGCTATGGGAGTTAGACCGTCCGACGCCCCAAGTGTTGCTAGAGCAAGGTGAACTGGTTACCGCCCTGGCATTTACCCAGGAAGGCCACCTGATCAGTGCTGGCCGCGATCGCCATCTGCGGCTATGGGATCGGCACGGAAAACTGCTGCATATCTTTGAGGGACATACCGCGCCGGTGGAGTCCCTGGCCGTCAGCCCCACAGCCCCGGTGATGGTGAGCGGCGATGCGGATGGCAACCTACGGGTTTGGAACCTAAACCTGCGCATCTGCCTGCGTCAGTTGGCCAAACATGGGGGCTCCGTGAGCGCTATCGCCCTGATCCCCTCCCCCGACCCGGAAGAGCCGGAGCAGCAAACCGTGGTCACCGGCAGTTGGGACATGAGCATTCGTCTGCGACATCTGAATACCGGCGGACTGTACCACGCTCTGTCCGGACATCTGCTGCCCATTCGTACCCTAGCGCTGAGTGCTGATGCCCAGATCTTAGCCACCGGCAGTCAAGATAGCACCATCAAACTGTGGTCGGTGATCACCGGTCAGCTCCTGGCCACCCTCACCGACCACACCGCCGCCATCGAGGCGATCGCTTTTCATCCCGACGGACGGCTGATCAGCGCCAGCCAAGATCGCACCCTGCGTCTATGGCGAGGACATTAGGAAGACGCCACCAGCCGATACTTACCCGACTTCACCCGCTCCAACTTGTTGTCATTCACCCCAATCGATAGGATATTCAACAAGCGATCGCGGGCCGTGGTGCGGGCATCTTTGGGAATTTCCGGAGAAAAAATATGGCTAATCAAATCACTGGACCCCATCACGGCATCGGGAGATGCTTCAAAAATAGAGTGCACGACTTCTGTGAGGGGTTGGGTGCGGTAGTCGGCTAACATATAGTGCTGCCAGCCCGTATCGGTCGTAGACGTTTTCCGTTTTGAGGTTGTCTTAGTCGCCGTGGCTTTTGGCGTAGATCTCTTTCGCCCTCTGGTGCCGCTAGCTGATTTAGCAGTGGCTGTCTTGGTGGTTGCTGATTTGGAGGTCGCTGATTTGGAGGTCGCTGATTTGGAGGTCGCTGATTTGGAGGTCGCTGATTTGGGTGTTTTGGAGGTCGCTGTTGGTTCCTTTGCGATC
>DATNRH010000562.1 GCA_036703605.1 Candidatus Obscuribacterales bacterium
GATCGCCCCGAGTTGCAGAATTTGGCATCGGCTGCGGTAGCCTAGGCATTTCCCTCAAGCTAGAGCGCCCCAAGTTAGATCTAGTTGGCGTAGATATTGACAGGGGAGCGATCGCCCTCGCCCAGGAAAATCTACAGCACGTTGGCATCGACATCCCTCTGATTGAAAGCGACTTTTTTACATCCTGGCCATATAGTGACCCACCTGATATCATTTACGGTGATCCCCCTTGGGGGGAAAGCACCGATCTTTACGATGAGGAACGCTCTGCAGCCTACTACCACGCTATGCCCTGTATGTCTGCCTATCCCGTGGGAGGCAAAGCTGCTGTCCATGTGGGCTTATTGAAGCACATTGCCCAACGCCGCTGGCCGAGTTTGCTCCTGCTCAACTGTGGCGTGTTACCTCAACCTAGCTTGAGTGAGCTTCAAGCACTAACCCAAACCAGCCTCATCCTTCATCCTACCCATCATCTCTCTATTTTGCGCTGCACGGTGGACTAAGCAAGTGCTCCTCTGCGGTTTAATACTCTCTACTGTGTAGGACAAGCCATGTTTCAGAAAAGCGGTATTTTTAGACAATCACGATTTATTGGATTGCGTGCGAAGATGCTCATTGGCTTTACCATCATCTTCACAGGTATTTTTGCCGGAACCTACTACTGGTTTTATCGCTATGCCAGCACCTTAGCGTTAGAACGGCTGCGAGATAACTTAGTCAATGCTTACCGCGTTGTAAACGCCGGTATTGATGGCGACAGCTTCGAAATATTATTAGAACAGCCCTTATCTGATAACGGTGTACGCATAGAAAATAATTCTTTGTACATAGCACATCAATCTTGGCTCGTTCAGATCACAGAAACTGAGCCGCGAGCCTTAGCTTATACCTATATAGCAGGAGATAATCCCGGGGAAATTATTTGGATTGGTGATGCCTATCGAACCATCCTACCCGATCGCTCTCCCACTCAATTTAAAGAATCCTATCAAGACGAAGTTGGACTCTATGAAGGACTCAGCCAATCTGGTGTGATTATGACTCCCTCTCAAGATGAGTGGGGCACGTGGATTATTGCCTATGGCCCCATCTACAACTCATCCGGGGAGATAGTCGGAGCATTAGGGGTAGACTTTAGTGCCGACTATTTACGAATCGTACAGCGACAAGTGCGGATGGCTGTTCTTCTAATTTTTGCGATCGCTTACCTAGTTCTAATCTTATTAGTTTATCTTATGGCTCGCAAACTGACTAAGCCAATCACCCATCTCACAGAAATCAGTGAGCGCATCGGGGATGGCGACTATAGCCAACGAGGAAAACTCGCCCAATTTCATCAGCGTCGGTTACGCGATGAAATCACCCAACTAGCAGCCGTTTTCGAAGGCATGGTCGATAAGGTATACCAGCGTGAAGTCACCTTGAAGCAGCAAATTACAGAGTTGAAAATCGAGATTGATCATTCCAAACGCCAGCAACAAGTCCAGGAAATTGTAGACACTGATTACTTTCAAGGTCTTCAGAAAAAAGCTCGCATGATGCGTCGCAATCGAGACGAAAGTAAAGATTAATATCAGACTGAGTTCGATAATGTTAGGAGGAAACTATTGATAGGTTTTGATGTGTTGCAGCTTTCGTCACGTTGGGGTAGTCCGACGAATTCCCAGAACAATGGGTCACAACATTCGACGAACGAATCAGGGTTTGATCTTTTTCTTTTCAAACATGACAAAAGAGGGATGATTTATCAAATCCGGTTTGACAAGCTATTCATTACCATGCCCCTGCAACCAGACTTGAGATCACTTGGCTTAAGACAAAGATGGAAACGAATTCATATACGGATTCATAGAAGGTGAGGGCTCCCTTCTCTCTGGAGAGAAGGGTTGGAGATGAGGGTAAATCATCTATCGATTCAGCAATGCCTTTCACTGAACTTGACATAGCTCATCTCAAGCCTGAGGCGATCGCTCTCCAGCCACCTTGATGAATGGCACAACCCCGCTAGCGATCGCGCCTAAATTGACTAAGGTTAAATCACTGTGTATAAACTCAAGGATGTTTATGCTGGCTCATATACCGATGGCATTGGTGATCCTACGGGGGGCGATCGCGCCGGTTCTGGTGTGGATGGCTTGGGATGGAAGTACGAGCTGGGGGTGGGTTCTGCTCTATAGCCTAGCGGTACTGTCAGATATTTTTGATGGCATCATTGCCCGCCGCCTAGGAGTGAGTACAGCCGCGCTGCGTAAGGCTGATAGCTGGGCCGATCGCGGTCTCTATGTCTGTGTGGCGATCGCAGCTTGGTTAGCCCATCCAGACGTGATCCTCGCCTTCAAGCTTCCCCTGTTAGCCATTATGGGACTCCAAGCTATCTGGTGGATCGTGAACCTAGCCAAATACGGACAACCAGCAAGTTATCATACCTACACAGCTAAAGCTTGGGGATTAACCTTGCTTGTAGCCGCGATCGCTCTCTTTGGCTATGGCTATGGCGGCATAACCTTGTGGGTAGCGATTCTCACCGGTGTAGTCCATACCACAGAGGAATTAGCCATGACTTGGGTACTGCCTACCTGGCACCACGATGTTTTGAGCTTAGGTCATGCCCTGCAAATCCGCAAGCAGGTGTCTTCCTAAAGCATCATTCAGATGTCAACATCGCGAATAAGCTAGGTGGATAAAGGGGAATGGCCTCTTGAAGAACCTGCTTCAGATCAATCCAAATGGCATCAAAGGATTGATCCCC
>DATNRH010000563.1 GCA_036703605.1 Candidatus Obscuribacterales bacterium
ATCACAGCATCAAAGTCTGACTGAATCTGGAAAACCTCCTGAAATTCCGCAAACTGCCAACGGCCATACTTGCCCAGGTTATTCACCCCAGGAATCCAGTAGTTGCGCATGGTGTTGGCCTTGTCCTTGGCATCTTCTCCCCGGTAGCCCTTAATCTCCACCACCAGGTTGAGTAGGTCATCGGGGCCTTGGCCATCATCCACCCGCACGATGAAGTCGGGGATGTATTTACGAGGCGTGGAACCATAGAGATAGGGCACCTCAAACCCCAACCCCTGATTCTTGACATAGGCCTTCACCCGAGGGTGAGCCTCCGCCACCCGGCAAAACTCTGCCTCCCAATCACTATCACACACCACCCAATTGGTATGACAATGGCGCGGGCTGGTTTGCCAAAGCGTTTCCTTGGATGTATTGAAATTGATATGCATCGTGCTACCCACCGGATTATAGGCATCCAAAATTGCCTTAATTGGCTTCTCGCCCATCGTCGCCTCCGTAATAGCAGCCTTGATGCGATCGCAGGCCATGTCTGCAATCTCCCGATACATCACCTGGGCTGGATAGGTATCCCCCGTGCAGTTGAGATAGTCCTTCATCCATTGCCGGGCAATGCGCTTAAGCTGGCCAAATAAATGGATTTTAGGATTTTCTCCAGGATCACGATATTTATGATAAATCAAATGCTTGGTTAGCTCGTAGAGCACTGTGGATTCGCGCACATCCTGCAAATGCTTCACATTGAGATCCACACTTTCCCCGATGATGCCTGAGTTCTGAGTTTGGGTGGCCCCAACCAACGTGGGGGTTAACGCCAGCAACGAATCTGGGGTAAATGCCGCCGTGAGCCGAGTATCGGGTAGTTCTACACGATAGCCTTGAACATTAGGGAAAGCGATCGCTCGCTCATCACGCTCAGGACGCACCGCTTTGATCGTCACCGTTCGTTTCGGCGGTTTTGACTTAGCAATCACTGGCTTAGCCGTGAAATCAAACGGAATGCCAAACACATCCGCATATTCCACATCAAACAAACCATCCTCA
>DATNRH010000564.1 GCA_036703605.1 Candidatus Obscuribacterales bacterium
GACGGGCCATCTGCCCCACGAGGCGCTCTCCATCCTTGCTAAACGCAACCACGGAGGGAGTCGTCCTCATGCTTTCTGAATTGGCGATGACAATGGGTTTGCCGCCCTCCATCACAGCGACAACTGAGTTTGTAGTGCCCAAGTCAATACCGACGACTTTTCCCATGCGTTGCGATGCTCCTCGCTTGCCTGAATGACTATACCGAATATTGAGAATCGTTGCTGAATCTATATTATCTTGTCAGCAAGGGGGTTCTGGTGATAAATCCATCGGTTACTCTAGGAACCAAGAGAGCGATCGCTCTTCAACCCGTCTCAGTGCTTCGTTACTTTACGAAATCTTAACAGCCCTAAAATGTAACATGAAGAACAGTTTCGTCGGTCGCGCGCGCTTTGGCTAACCTCACCCTTGCCTTGTCTGCCTTAGGATGGATGGGACAAGAAGCCAGTTGGGCACCTTGCTAAGGGTATAGCTGCACTATACTCCTCTAAAAACAAGCCACGCCTAACGTTCCGGGTCGTTCATCTAAAGTTAGTTAGATCTCTTGCGGAGCCCATGGCTTGACTTGGGATAACTTCATATCATCTTTGAACATCACCCTAGTTTTATGAAGAATTGACCTGTACTCGTGTCATACAATACCGCCGATCGCGTACAGAAGATCTGAGTTTATTATGTTAGGTTGGGTCTACCCTGGGCACAGCACCAGGGAAAAAGCGGTCTCCTTTGTAGATACTTGGGAATATTAAGAAGGGTAGGGGCGTTCATCTTCATCGCAGCCATGGTGAGAAGTTCAAGCCCCAACTCGCCTGAATGATTGATCCATCAGCACGTTTGAGATGTTGCAAACCCGGATTTTTAGGAGAGCAGTTTCATGACTCAGACCAAGGAAGCGACAGTACCCGTGAATTTAACGCTCCCGAGCACCTCGGGCAGTTCTGGGGAAGCTGAGCCACGTCCCTGGGGGTCGTACACCGTTCTGGAAGAAGGGCAGGGGTACAAAATTAAGCGCATTGAAGTCAAGCCGGGCCATCGCCTCAGCCTTCAAATGCACCACCACCGCAGTGAACACTGGATTGTGGTATCGGGAACCGCCAAGGTGGTTTGTGATGGGGAAGAGAAGCTGCTGTTTAGCAACCAATCAACCTATGTACCAGCTTGCACCCAGCACCGCCTCGAAAACCCTGGGGTCATTCCATTAATCTTAATTGAGGTGCAAAATGGTCAGTACCTCGGAGAAGACGATATTATTCGCTACCAAGACGACTACGCTCGCGATCGCAAGTCCTAGCGCCTAGAAGGAATGCACCAGGTTGAGGAAGGACAGCGATCGCTTTGGTATTAGGCGATCGCTCCACCGCTCCCCTTGATAGCCGACACGACCCTCGTGTTTGGTATCCTTGTGCTGCTACAGTAATTTAGACATTAATTAGACCTTGAACAGGATTGGGATGACGTCCTGTTCAGCGACACTTGTTCAGTAGCAGCTATGATTCACCTCAGTTCAACCGCGATCGCAGAAGTCAATCGTCTTAAACACAGTCGAGACCAGCCCGACGCATGGCTGCGGATCTCGGTACAGCCAGGGGGCTGCCAAGAGTTTTACTACATTCTTGACCTCGTCGATCGCCCCCATGCCGACGATCATGTTTCTCAGCATGACCATATTTGGGTTGCTGTGGATCTAGAAAGTGCGGCTGTGCTGGAAGGGCTAACGGTGGATTACGCCGAAGATTTAATGGGCGGTGGCTTTCGCTTCCGCAACCCCCAATCTCGGCAAGACTGTGGCTGTGGTAACTCTTTTTCGACCCAAGTCCCCGAGCTCACACTGTCCTAGTACTTTAGGATGGCTACTCAAGGAACTAGCCAAGTCAAGTCTAGCTGGGTTAAGCAGGTGCGACCCAACCAGGTCTCTAGGCGTTAGTAAGGCGTTTTATCAGATTTTTCAATCCACTCTTGGAAGGCACTCTGGGCTTCCTCGCGCAGGAAAGGCTTCATGGGGAGCTGGCGATCGCCCATGGAAACCGCCAATTCATCATAGATGAACTGATCGTCAAACCCTGCTGCTGCGGCATCAACCTTGGTGTTGCCATAGTAAACCCGGTCAAGCCGAGACCAGTAGATTGCGCCTAGACACATAGGACAGGGTTCACAGCTCGTGTATAGCTCACAGCCGTCGAGCTGAAAGCTTTGCAGTTGCTGGCAAGCATCTCGAATCACGCTGACCTCCGCATGAGCTGTGGGGTCGTTGGACGTCAGGACTCGGTTATGTCCCCGAGCAATAATAGTTCCATCCTTGACAATCACTGCGCCAAACGGGCCACCATGACCATGGCGCATGCCCTCTAGGGACTGAGCGATCGCCTCTCGCATAAATTCAGAATTGGGTTCTGTCATGAGCTAGCCTGTTGTTGATCTGCTTTGTATGCTGCCCAGCCGCCGTAGTGGGAAATATCGGGCCACTGGTGCTGATCAATGAGTGCCTTGGGATACAGCATGGCAGTAGCCACATCACCGTTCTCTAGCACCACATCATCGGGATACATATTGGGTGGCTCATTGGCCAGCAAGTACTCGTATTCAGCCAAGGTCATTTCATAGACTTCTCCAGGAATACTGATGCCTCCAGTCTCCACCTCATAGATAGCAGGATGCCATCCATCGCCTGCCGCATGGAGCCGATAGCGGGGTTGGGTGCAGGTGGGGCCCAAAAACTTTGCCCCCTGGAGATTGCCGTGGTCAGGCTGCCCTTGCAGTGCAGATCCGCAAATGAAGATGTGTTTAACAGATGCGTTCGAGTCGGTCATGCCAATTGAAATCCCGTTCGTAGATCGGTGACAGATCTCATTAAGGCTTGTTGCATCCATCCCGTCAACTGTCTTAAGTGACCATTTCCTCAGATACGGAGATGGGCGATCGCCCCTAGGTCAGCAGAAGGGCGGATTCAATTTCACAGCAAGGCTGGTAGTTTAGTTTATAGAGAACATTTTTCATGAACCTATCCTGGGTACTTTCGTAGGATGGGCGATCGCTCCATCAAGTCCGTCAGATTAAAATCCGTCAGATTACGAGCCCTAGGGCTCCGCCAAGGTTGCATTGTCGCCCTGCTCTCGGTTCGATCCCTTCAGACCCCAGCGCACCTAGGCAAAACTCATTCACATTTAGGAGGCATCTCGTCTATGACCGTACTTACCACCGCTCTCGCTGTCAATGGCGATCGCCTCAATCAGCATATTGATCAACTAGCCGAACTGGGTCGGCTGCCCCACGGTGGCATTCGCCGTTTGGCCTTTAGCCCAGAAGATTGCCAAGCTCGTCAGCGGGTGCGCCAGTGGATGGAACAGGCTGGCATGAAGGTACGGGTTGATGCGGCCGGAAATATGATTGGTCGCTACGCGGGGCAACAAGCCAAGCTGGCGGCGATCGCCACCGGATC
>DATNRH010000565.1 GCA_036703605.1 Candidatus Obscuribacterales bacterium
TGGGGGTATCGCATTGAGTTCATCTGCCACACCACTACCCTTCCCCATCTTCCCCTCTCTCAAGGAGATGAAGATGATGGAGCACAAGGATCGCCCCGAGCACTTGGTGCAGCGGGATCTGTCTGAGGATCAATGGAAAGATTATCGCCTATCGTTTGAATTTCTTATGGGCTATGGGATGAGGAGCCCAGAGACCTTTAACTCCTACAGGAATGACATTCAGACACTCCTGCTCTGGACATGGCAGATCAGCCAGCCAAAGAGCCTGGGCGAGCTTCGGCGGAAGGATCTGGAGGCATTCATTGCTTTCTGTCATGAACCACCTAGGGAATGGGTGATGACAAAGAGGCTGAAGCACTTTGAGGGGGGTGAAGGCTCAATGAGACCGAACGAGGCCTGGAGGCCCTTTCGGGTTGAGGTCGCTGAGGTGGAGAATAGGTCTGCCAAGATTAAGCGGAAGATCGCTCACACCAGCTTGCGCAAGATGTTCTCGACACTAAGCAGCTTTTTTGAATTTCTTGTCGATGACGACCACGTTGAAGTGAACCTTATCCCTTCCGTAAAGAAGCGGTCTCCGTACATGGTCAAGGATGCCCAGATCAAGCAGACTCATCGTCTCAGTGAAGATCAGTGGTACTACTTGCTGGAGACGCTGAGTGAGTTGGCGAATGAAGATAGCCACTATGAACGCGCTCTGTTTGTCATCGTCCTGATGAAGACATGCTACCTTCGGGTGTCAGAGCTTTCCGAGCGTGATGCCTGGAGCCCAACAATGGGTGACTTCTTCTATGCTCGTGAGTCATGGTGGCTCAAGATATATGGCAAGGGCAAGAAAATCAGAGACGTGACCGTGCCGGACTCTTTGCTCCCCTACCTCACCCGGTATCGCCGATGGCGTCGGCTCAGCGACTTACCTGAAATCAAGGACCCTCTGCCTATGATACCCAAGGCCAGAGGTGGCGGAAATATCGGTCAGCGACAGTTGACACGACTGATCGAAGAAGCGATAGACGCCGTGGCAGACCGCATGCGGATCAAGGGGCTTGCTGAAGACGCAAAGTCACTTTCAGCCGCAACGACGCATTGGTTTCGTCATACGGGCGCCTCAATGGATGTCAATCACAGGCCTATCAAACATCTTGCTGATGATCTGGGGCACTCATCTTCAGGGACCACCGATAGAATTTATGTCCAGTCTGATGAGCAGGAGCGCGCACAGACCGGCAAAAAACGAAATGTGTAGGGGGCCCTCCCCTGCACGGCATTCATTTGACGATGAAGGCGTCCTGATAGCCTTTTGATCGCATCTGCCTCTTCAACAATTCGGCATTATCAATCCCCTTTACGGGGCCAACACGGAGGTGAACATCCCTGGAGAGGGGGCTACTATCGATATAGACGGGGTGCGTTAACTCCGACTCAAGTCTTGCCTTCTCCTTCTCTGCTTCCGCTCTATTGCGGGTGGTCAGAAGTTGAACGTTGAGCCAGCGGCGATCAAGACCGAGCCTGTCAGCAGCGGACTGTTGCTCTTTTGAGGTGTTTGCAACTGCCTTTCCGGGGGTGATAACCTCGATCTTCACGTCGGCAACACCTTTCTTGTCCATATCAAGCACCTGAGCAGCACGATACGATAG
>DATNRH010000566.1 GCA_036703605.1 Candidatus Obscuribacterales bacterium
CTGGTTTTCTATGTGCTCTAGCTATTGCGTGGTTTAGTGGGGGGAATGGAATCATTTACTATTTTTCCTTGCGCCTCGCACTATACGGATCTGGTGTCGCCCCTTGGAACTATGCACGTTTCCTAGAACATGCTGAAAACCATCGCTTTATCCAACGGGTCGGCGGTCGCTATCGGTTTGTGCATGACCTGCTAAGGACGCGCTTTGCGGAGCGGTATCAATCATTGGAGCGTTAACTTGGGAGAGATAGAGCGTTGTTCTTAGGTCATGGCGATCGCTCTTGATGTGGTGACTGGTTGTGTGGTCGATCGCTCTTGATGTGGTGGTTGCTTTTGTGGGCGATCGCTCTTGATGAGGTGATGGGTTTTGCGATCGCTCTTGATGGGGTAATGGGTTTTGTGGGCGATCGCTCTTGATGGGGTGATTGATTGTGTGGGCGATCGCTTTTGATGTGGTGATTAGTTTTGCGGGCGATCGCAGCTCTCCTTTCCATAGGTCGCTGCAACGGTTTACCTCAATGCCTGTGCCGTGGTGGGATGAGTAACCTCTCTGGTCATTCTGTGGGTGTGTCAGTGGGTTCATCCCATGTTTTTTGTCGGGCACGCTCGACGTATTGCTGAACATTTTTGAGTGGCAAGTTGTATCGATCGCTCACTACTTGTACCATGTGATCGCAGTCTCGATCGGGGTTAATTCCAGCATCAAGTATGTATTGTGGCAAAGCGATATTACATATCAACGGCGGGTTTTCGGCCGTGAACTGCTCTGGAGTTAATTTTTGATTGTCGCGGAAGTCGGTGGCTAATAAAATAGCATTGCTGAGGTCGGTGTTGCTGAGGTTGGCGTTGCTGAGGTTGGCGAAGCGGAGGTTGGCGTTGCTGAGGTCGGCGTCGCGGAGGTTGGTGTTGCTGAGGTTGGCGGAGTGGAGGTCGGCGTTGCTGAGGTCGGCGTCGCGGAGGTCGGCATAGCTGAGGTCGGCGTCGCGAAAGTTGACGTTGCTGAGGTCGGCGGAGTGGAGGTTGGCGAAGTGGAGATCGGCGTCGATGAGGTTGGCGTAGCGAAAGTTGACGTTGCTGAGGTCGGCGTAGCTGAGGTCAGCGTAGCTGAGGTCGGCGGAGTGGAGGTCGGCTTTGCTGAGGTTAGCGTAGCTGAGGTTAGCGGAGTAGAGGTTGGCGTAGTTGAGATTGGCGTGGCGGAGATTAGCGAATCGGAGGTTGGCTGAGCGGAGGTTGGCGAATCGGAGGTCGGTGGAGTTGAGGTTGGCTGAGCGGAGATAAGCCTCTGCAAGCGGTGCTCGATATAAAGAGCGACAGTTTCCAAACCAGCGTTCGGCAAAATAGCGTGGCAGCCTATCCTTGGCATAACAGCCTTTAATCAAGTTTTCGGCTGCTTGCCCTTCTTCAGAGCCACTGCCATTGAGTCGTTCATAATCTGCTTTGATACCCTCTTCTCGCAGCCGATATTCAACGACTCCACCTATTAGCAGGGCTAGAATGATCAACCAGCTTGCCGTCTTCAGTCGATTGATCCGCCGCCGTCGAATGCTTTTTTGAATGAAATGATGGGCAGACTGCGACAGCGGAAAGGTCTGTGCCTGCTGCTTCTGGAACTGTTTGGCTTCAATCAACGGTAAGCCTTGCAGTAGGTAGCCTGGTGTTCTGCCCTGCTCTCGCCATTCCACGGCGGCTGTTTCAATCCGTCGCTGCTGCCGTAGTCGATCGCGATTGGTTTCAATCCACTGCCGCAACAATGGCCAATGGCGGATCAATGCCTCGTGGGCCACATCGACGATCGCCATTCGGTCATGGGTTGATCCTTTCGTGGTCATTTCACTGGTCACCAGCAAGCGATTGTCCGGTGCCGTTAGTTTGTTGAGCACCGCGTCAATGCGGGCCTGCGGATGAATCGCCGTCACCAAATCCTGCTTGGCCACCCGTCGCCTTGTATCTTCGGTTCCCTCGCCCAGTTGGGTCAGTGCCAAAAAGATATGGCGACAGGTGGCTTGTTCCTCTTCCGTGAACGCCTCATACAGCGTTGTAGCACGACTTTGCAGCGTTCCGTCAATGCCACCCAACCGTTGATAGCCAGCCAGCGTTAGTTCTCCACCGCTTGCCTCATGCCACACTTGCGTCAACGCATACTGCAACAGCGGCAGCCGTCCCGGTGCGCCTTGAATCTCCTTGAGGATCGTTTGCACCAAGAGCGGCTCCACCGTTGCCCCTACATGCTCAGCAGGCTTGCAAATGGCATCGGTTAACTCGTCCTTTGTCATGGGCAACACACTCACCAACTGCTGCTCCATCATCCGAGCCAAGCCGCTGTACTCTTGCTCCAGACACTTGCCCACAAAGTCTGCCCGCATTGCCAGAATGACACAGAACTTGTCCGGTTCCTGCTGCAATGCGCCCAGGACACAATCAAAAAAATGCTGTCGTTGCTCCAGGTCATCACAGCGGGTAAAGGCTTCCTCAAACTGGTCAATCACCAAAACTACCCGTGGTGCTGAGGATGCCTGCACCAGTCGCCCTAGTCCAGCTCCCCCTTCCTTCAGCAATCCCTCCGCTTTGCCGAGGTCTGCAGCCCGATCCAGTTGTGCCAGATTCGGATCGACGAACACCTCCGTCAGGTTCTTCATTGGTGTGGCATCCGGTCGCATGATCAAGATTTGCCATTGGTCACTGCCAGCAATCCGTCGCCCAACCTTCAGTTGATGCAGCAACCCCGCCCGCAGCACCGACGATTTGCCACTGCCCGATGCCCCCACCAATGCCAGAAAGTTAGACGTACGAACATTATCGAGCAACTGGTTCGTCAGTGATGCCCGCCCAAAGAAAAACTGGGGGTCATGGTCATTGCAGTCGAAATACTCTAAGCCTTTGTATGGACAGATGGCTTGCTCTAGCGTCGCTTTGGGTG
>DATNRH010000567.1 GCA_036703605.1 Candidatus Obscuribacterales bacterium
TTGCAGCAGGGCCAGACCCGCATCGAACTACCCTTACTCAGACAAGTCGTCAAAGAATGCTCCCTAGCCATCAAATAGAGCAGACGCCTTATGACGTGTTCCAACACGAACCACCCCAACCAAAGCACTCAAAACACTCAAGCCCAATCGTCTCAAAACACCTCTCCACGCACACGAATCATCCGTCCTTGGTTATTTGAAGTAGCCCCCTACCCCGACGAAAGTTTCAGCCACTTTCTGGGGCGATTTCGCCGTGCCAATTGCCTGAGCGGAAGTCATCTAGCATCGATGCTGGGAGAGCGATCGCACGTTGTAACGTATTGGGAAAGTCCATCCCGTCAACGCCGTCCCAACCGATTGCAACTGCAGCAGCTTTCCCAGATGAGTGGCGTGGCGCTCGCACGACTTCAGCAGATGTGGTCAAGTGCCGACACCCGATTGCATTGGCCGACCCGCCTGTGTCCAGATTGTTATGCCCATAAACCCTGGCATCGGTTAACCTGGCAACAAGCCGAACACCCACAATGTGACCAACACCCGCTATTGCTCCTATCCTGCTGTCCGCGATGCCAGCATCCCCTTTGCCTACCTAGCCAATGGGCGATCGGTGAGTGCGATCGCTGTCAGTTACCCTTCTCGCAGATGGCACCAATTGAAGTCCACGATAACGCAATAGAGTGACTCAGAAGAGTGACTAAACAAGAAGTCGGATCGACCAAATAATTTGTCGTCCGCCTGTTGGCTCATGTGTGGTTTGAAACTGCTGTTTGAGCCGCTTCAGCCGTTGTTCCTGTTCGAGGATGTCATTTGGGTAGTCCCACTGTCCAACCGTTAACGTGCGAGAAATAACAGCCGAGTCGAGTTTGAGTGGCGTCCTATCGAGCTCTGCACAAGCTTCAAAGAAGGCCGGTTTAAGCGATTCAATTTGGGAAGCGATCGCAGCGAGTTGGATGCGAAGCGTCACCATGTCGTCAATGATCGCATGAGCGTTTTGTGTCGTTGTGTCCATAAAAGCATTCAAGAATGTGTTCACATCATCTAAGCTGCCAAGACAGAGACATGGGCTAACCAAATCTCCGGAGCTTCAGCCAGCCGAGCGTTTGTGTCCGCTGACCCATGCAGCGATCGCCAACCGCAGTGTTGAAGTCGTTAGATGAATTAGAAGCTATCACGTCTCATCTGTGCTGGGTGATGGAACGTCTATTTGGCAGGCTGTGGAGCATGTTGACATGGGAGAGTAGCCGTTGAGCAGAACCTAGCCTCTATCCAGAAAAGTGTTTACTTATTTGTGGGCGATCGCGTATACGCGTATGCTTAAAGATAAGGATTGTAGTGGCGAAATGGATCCATTGAGTAAGTAAAGCATTGATTGTTTCGAGGTGAGTTGCGGCATGGTGCCGAGGTGTCTAAAGAGCGATCGTGGACTTGGGTTACTGTGGTGTATGAGGTTTTGGGTAGCCTGTTCGATAGCAAAAGAGGTAAGTTATAGATACATTAGCGCAAGATGCATAAGATGACTAGGTAAGGTGTGTGCATTAAAATAGGTAAGTGAGATGTGTTAATGGCAATGGTAGGATAAGGTAATGCATTTCTTTCTATTGTCAAGTGCCACGCTATTTGTCATGGATCCGAGATTGTGCCACGATAAATGACATCAGAGAGCTGAGAAGCAATGATAGCAGTTGTTTCAGTTATATAATACTTATGTATTAGTCCTTAAAGAGAGCGAACGCAGCGAGAGCAGTTCAGAATCTTAAAGAGTCTAAAAGCTATACATAGCAAGGGTTTTGGGGATGATGACAAATACCGTGGCACGCCGATTGATGACAAATAGCGTGGCACACAAAATCGTCACCTAGAAGTGACTAAACCCTTGTCTAATAAGGCATTTCGTCTATGGGGAATTAATATATTCCTGACGAGTTGATGACAAATAGCGTGGCACTTCAGTCGCGTCCCGAAACTAGAGGTGTTCTCATTGCAAGAAAAGCAGAAACTGTGCCACGCTATTTGTCATTAGAGCAGGTAGAAAGGTTGCGTGACCAGGGCTATAGCGATCGCATCATTTTAGGGAGTCGCCCCACCCGTCATTGGCTGCTCATAATTTATTTGAAAATCGAATAGGGTCTGACTAAAAGTATAGAAAAACTGCGGAAAGCCGCCAAAAAGCGCGGCACAGAACAGAATAGTATAAAGCCACCAGTCGCTTATTTAGTCAACCGATCAGGGCCCACCCATCTTGCAGAGGTGTATCGATGTCAAACCGGATAGAACCCGAGCATGAGAGGGTACCCGAAGCTGCCACAGTTGAGCACTACTCACTAGACGACCTTCCCTACAAAGATCGCCGCCGAGTTGAAGTCATCCAAACGCTGCAACAGCATCGAGGAGATCCCCAATATCGCGAAGAAGAAATCAAAGCCGCCCAAGAATTGGGCATCAGTATCCGTAACCTAAAACGATTAGTAAGTCACTATCGAACGCAAGGCGCAAGCGGTCTAACCCGTAGAGAACGCGCCGATGCGGGACACCATAAAACCGATTTAGCGTGGCAAGATTACATTATCCAGCGATACCGGCAAGGGAACCGAGGGATGCGTCAGACCAGCCGCGCCCAAATTGCCAAACAAGTCGAAATCCATGCCGCCGAAGAGGGGTACACGAACTATCCCAGCCGTCGCACCGTGTATCGAATCCTTGCCCCATTGATCCAAGAACAAGCACAAAAGCAGAAACGCCATCACATCGGCTGGATCGGCGACACCCTGACCCTAACCAGCAAAACTGGTAGTGAAATCGCCATCGACCATAGCAACCAAGTGTGGCAATGTGACCATACCCCCGCCGACATCTACCTCGTCGATTGCCAAGGCGACATCCTGGGTCGTCCGACCCTCACCACCGTCATCGACACCTACTCTCGCTGCATCATGGGCATCCACCTGGGCATGGATCCACCCAGCGCCAACATAACCGGCTTAGCCCTACGCCACGCCATCCTGCCCAAAACCTACCCTCCCAGCTACCACCTGCACCACGACTGGGAAAGCCAAGGCATCCCCCAATACCTCTACACCGACAGCGGCAGCGACTTCACCTCCCATCATCTCGAACATATTGCCAACCAACTCGGCATCGTCCTGTGTCATCGGCACCACCCTAGCCAAGGCGGCATCATCGAACGCCCCTTTGGTACCCTCAATCAAGACTTCTTTTCCCAACTCCCTGGTTACACCACCGCCCGCGCTCAACCGCACCAGAGCGCCATTCGAGCCGAAGCCATCCTGACCCTTGAACAACTCGAAACCCTTCTGATCCGCTACATCGTCGATAACTACAACCAACGCATCGACCCGCGCGATCGCCATCAGAGCCGCATCAGCCGCTGGCGCAACGGACAAATGAGCCTTCGCCAACCCCGCGACGCCCGCGAACTCGATAGCCTTCTCCTGCGCCAGCAAAACCGCCGCGTCTACCAAGGTGGCTACATCCGCTTCGCCAACCTCGTATATCGGGGCGAATACCTGTCCGGTTATGCCGGCAGCGAAATCGTGATCCGCTACGACCCCCGAGACATCACCACCCTATGGGTGTACCAAGCGCACAAACACCACGACGAATTCTTAACCCGAGCCCACGCCCAAAACCTAGAAACCGAACACCTGTCCCTCTCTGATGCCAAAGCCATCAGTCGTCGATTACGCGAAACTCAGCGAGCGATCAGCAATCAGTCCATCCTCAACGAAATCCGCGATCGCCATCACTATATCGACAGCCTTCCCATCCCCACCCCCATCGATGAAACACCTGCGCTCGACCCCTCTAACATCTCTAACCCCTCCGACGCCTCTGCTCCATCAACATCCCCAAAACCCCTACCCGAGATTCGAGTGTACGACTACGAGCAACTGCGTCGATTGCATGGACATTAACTCCTAACCGTCCAACATCTGCCAACCTCCATCGAGATCCTCCATGCCTCCCAAAGAGAAATCTCCTGTCCCTAAGTCATCTGCTTCTGTTTCCTCACC
>DATNRH010000568.1 GCA_036703605.1 Candidatus Obscuribacterales bacterium
CGCCCTAAACTCTGAGGTCATCAGCATCTCCTAGCTGTGAGGGTATAAGGAATGACGGCAGGGCACATACAGAACACATGCAGCCTAGCACCGCTCAACACCATACCCTAAGACCTATGTGAGGCCAACCTGCTTGCCGCACTGGTTTTAGAAACCCACAGCCAAAGGTAATGCTGAATACAATTTCATCCGCCGTTCAAATTCAAGATATGGGGGATAGTTTTGTCGGGCAATCACGATGACGTGGCCTGGGCACAAAAGCAAATCATTGTACGAACAGGTGAGCGGTTAATTCCTATGAAATTGAGTCAACTTCGGCTTCGCAACTGGATGGCATCGGGTCTAGTCATTGCCGCTCTGGCAGGGGTTTCTGCATGCCAAACTCCACCAGAAACTCCCACAGCCGTAGAGGATACGGAAGCCACCACCGAGACGACGGAAGCGACACCAGAATCGTTGACTACAGTCCGGTTTACCCTATCTTGGCTCCTGCAAGGCGTAGATGCACCGCTTACCCTTGCGATCGAGCGCGGCTACTTCGCGGAAGAGGGTTTGGATGTACAAATTGAGCGTGGGTATGGCTCAGCAGATACATCCAGCAAAATTGCCGCCGGTCAGTATGACATGGGCTTTGGCGACATGTACTCCATGATTGAGTTCAACGAGCGCAATCCTGACGACAAGCTGATTGTGGTGGCTGTGCCCTATAACAAAGCACCCTTTGCGATTGTGACGACGCAAGAAAGTGGCATCAACTCCATCCAAGACTTAGCTGGAAAGACTCTAGGGGCACCAGCAGGGGATGCACCTCGTCGCCTATGGCCTGTGTTGGCGGAGGAAGCAGGTATTGATCCTAACTCTGTGGAATGGGTCACCATGGAGCCCAAATTACGAGAAACCTTCTTGCTGCAAGGCAATGTAGATGCTATTAGCGGTTTCATCTATTCCATGATGCCGTCCCTGTTAGCAGGTGGTAAAACGATGGATGACTTGAATATCTTTTACTATAAGGACAACGGGCTTGACTTTTATGGCAACGTTGTTTTGGTGCGGGAAGATTTTCTATCTGCTAATGAAGAAACGGTGCGGGCCTTCTTGCGCGCCTACATTCGCGGCATTCAAGACATGCTAGTTGACCCAGAAGCTGGTCTAGACAGTGTGGTGGCGGCGGGCGATGAACTCATGGATCGAGATGCAGAAAAACTCCGGCTGCAAATTGCCTTGGATGAATTGCTGGTGAATGAAGAGGTAGAGTCCCTTGGTTTAGGTGCCGTGGATCCAGCTCGTTTGGAAGCCACCATTGCCCAAACCGTGAAGGGGTTTGAACTAACGGCTACACCGGATATTGATGCTGTCTTCACAGCAGACTACTTGCCACCCCTAGAAGATCGGCAAGTGCCACCTGCGTCAGAGCGTCAGCCATTGGAGTAAACCGTTAGGGTTGGGATCGCGCACAGCCCTGGTCTAGGTTGTGGCTACTGGGGCTGTCGATCCATCAACCTCTTCCCAAACACAGCAGCGATCGCGCCCTTCTGCCTTGGCTTGGTAGAGGGCACGGTCAGCCCGTTCAAAAATGTCTTCAACGGCTTTGTCGTTAGGATCGTAAGCAGCAATGCCAATGCTCACCGTCAGGGAGATAGGATCACTCTTCGTGGGGATAGAAAGCTGGCTAGAGATGATGCGGAGGCGATCGCCTACCTGTCGAGCTATGTTGAGCGGGCTTTCTGGAAGCACGATCACAAACTCTTCTCCGCCGTATCGTCCAAATTGATCCACCTGACGGAGCGATCGCTGAATTGCTTGCGTGAGCGACTTTAAAACCTCATCGCCCACCATATGGCCGTAGGTGTCGTTGATCCGTTTGAAGTGATCGACGTCCAGCATCAATAAGGTGAAGACTGACCCATAGCGCTGCGATCGCTCAAACTCCCGCTTGGCAAGGTCAAACAAACATCGTCGGTTGAGCACCCCGGTTAATGAGTCAATGGTAGCCATGCGCTGAACTTCTGACAGCACAAGCTGAAGTTGGTCTCGGGTATGCTTCAGCTCTAGGTGGGTGCGGACGCGGGCCAATAGCTCGGCTGAACTAAATGGTTTAGTGACGTAATCTACAGCACCTAGTTCAAACGCCTTAAGCAGGTGATCCTGACGATGGCTGGCTGTCAGGAAGATAATGGGGATTTCTCGAAACTCTGGATTAGCCTTGAGGGTTCTACAGACATCCAAACCGCTCATATCAGGCATCATTAAGTCTAGAACAATCAGGTCAGGACGTGCTGCCTGCACTCGCTCTAGAGCTTGCGGCCCTGACGTAGAAAAGGTGGTGCCATAGCCCGCCTCATCTAACATAGTCCCTACAATTTTAAGATTTTGGCGGAGATCATCGACAACCAACACCAGAAAGTTCTGGGGTTGGAAAGAAGGCGCGAGGGATTCTAAATCGGGACTTTGCATCGACTTAACCTAAACAGCAGGCACTGAGGCAGAGCAGTAGACTACCTATTGTGCCATTTTCGCTACCGCCTTGTCTTGCGCCTCTTCGCTGAACGAGCGGGAGACGCAACTGGCCTGCCTAGAGTAGGTAATATCCCAGACTGTGATTAGAGAAATCTAGTCTAAAGCATCACGGGTCTATACTTTCTGCACTGAGGGGAACCATTTCATCCGTCAGCGTCAGACCCAAAAGCATGGGTTCATGGGGAGCAATATCTGCACCCGTGAGCCAGCAAATCTCTGGTCGTCGGGCGATCGCAGCAACGGTGAAGCGAATCTCGCCCAGCGATCGCGGTTTTGGAGGACGATCCGCTCGCTGTTGAACATAGTCCCACAAGATGTCTCGAATGAGTGCCTGATAGCCCTGTTTGTCAGCAAGTTGCTTCAGACGCTCTTTTAGGTCGCGTTCAAGACGAATGCTAGTCACCTCCATGTCTGTTGTGGAGGTGCGGTGTGGGATAGGGTTCACAGAATGCATGAATAGACGTTACCTCACGGTGGATCGAAAACTGGTTTTGTATTACAAGTGTAGTATCTTTGCGGTGAAATGCAAGTAGATGATAGCTGGTTGCCAAGATAGCTCGTTGATCAGACGGCAACGAACTGGATCACCAGCCTTGTGTCGAGAGTACCAGACTATCCATCTGAAAGCTCATGGTTGCGATCGCCACCCTATCTATCTTACTTAAAGGATAAGCAGGGTAGACAACGCCCACATTTAAATTTCTCGTTCTTATACCAAGTCCGGCTAATCAACCCTAGAATGAGTAATGGAGTTGTATAACAGGCTGA
>DATNRH010000569.1 GCA_036703605.1 Candidatus Obscuribacterales bacterium
GCTACACCCTCAACGCCATCAAAGATTCCTTCTACGACGTCGCGACCGCCAACGTCTCAAAAGTCACCATGGAATTTGGCGTCAACGTAGACGTCAAAGCCGGCATTCCCTACATCGCCAACGGCACCGCCGCCTGCAACGTCAAAGTCACCGTCGAATGCACCTTCACCCCACCAGCCACCACCAGCAACTAGCGCTAATCTCAGTCCTTTGATGGATATAGAGCGATCGCTTTGTTGCAAAATGAAACGTATCTGGGCAAGACTCTTAACTGAGACTCATGAAACGCTCATATTCACACTCCATAGTAGAAAGTGTCAGCGGCAATACAGTACGTATTGCCTATCCGTCACTCAAACGTAAGGAGTCCAGATCTATGAAACGCATGATTATTGCCGGTTTCTCACTACTTGCTCTTACCGCAGTTGGTATTGAAGCGATCGCAACTCCAGTTGTCAGTTCCACCACTGTTGCAACCCGCCATCGCGATAGCTCGCTTCCCAATCCCCACAACTTTGATGAAGCGATGCAGACCGTTGAAGAACGCACAAGTGAGTTGAGCAGTCCCTATAGTGCTGGGGTTGAACCTGCCACCACCCGCCATCGGGATAGCGAACAACCCAACCCCCACAGTTTTGAAGAAGCGATGGAGTCCATTCATCAGCGAGATGATTCTGCACCTGG
Source organism: Candidatus Obscuribacterales bacterium (assembly GCA_036703605.1). Classification (NCBI taxonomy): domain Bacteria; kingdom Bacillati; phylum Candidatus Melainabacteria; order Candidatus Obscuribacterales; species Candidatus Obscuribacterales bacterium. The sequence goes on from DATNRH010000569.1 coordinate 685, forward strand.
CGTCTTTCGGAGCGATAACCTATCTCCCTCCACTCGCCATCGGGATAGCGATCAACCCAATCCGGTATTCGGCAACGATTTGGGATAGATGACCCGCCATCGGGATAGTTTCCTACCCAATTTCCGGAGCCTTGAAGAAACGCTGCAATCAGCTCGTCACAGCGATGATAACTTGCCCAATCCTCGGTTTGTTTTAGCATAATATTCCTGATTTGGGCACAGTTAGGATATAAACAACTCACTCGAATACATTGCATCTCCTAGTCCCTCGACTGGGAGTTTTTTGTATGAAGTCTCTTACTCCCCTTCTCCCCTCGTGGGAGAAGGGGTTGGGGGATGAGGGGAAACGATAGATCAGCTCATCCGATATCAACCAAACTGATCGCCGCCATAGCTGATCAAGCGATCGCCCTCCTAAAAACGTCGTGACCATTCCTGGGGCCAGCGTTCAATCACCACCTTCGTTTGGGTAAAGAACTCAACCGCATGCTGACCTTGTCCATGGAGATCGCCGAAAAAGCTATCCTTCCAACCGCTAAACGGGAAAAAGGCCATGGGTGCCGCTACGCCAATATTAATGCCAATATTACCCGCTTCCGCCTCATAGCGAAACTGACGAGCAGCCGCACCGCTGCTGGTAAATAAGCAAGCCATATTGCCATACTGCCCGCGATTAATCAGGGCGATCGCTTCTTCGATGGTGTTGACATGAATTAAACTCAGAACCGGGCCAAAAATTTCCGTGCGGGCCAAGTTGCTAGATGGATCTAAGTCTTGCAAAATTGTTGGACGGATAAAGTGCCCCTGTTCATAGCCAGGAATCTGAGGACGGCGACCATCAATCAAAATCTTTGCGCCTTCATCTGCTCCTTGCTGGATCAGAGCTTCAATGCGTATCTTACTTTGGGCTGAGATTACCGTTCCCATCTGCACCCCCTCATCCAGACCATAGCCCACCTTACGGCTCTCGGCTACAGAAGCGATCGCCTCCGTAAAATGATCCTTAGCTTGCCCCACCGTAATCGCGATCGATGCCGCCAAACAGCGCTGCCCGGCACAGCCAAAGGCACTGTCTGCCATAATGCGAGTGGTCATATCCAAATCCGCATCGGGTAACACAATCACCGGATTTTTGGCACCACCCTGGCACTGGGCCCGCTTCCCCGCCGCCGCCGCCCGACTGTAGACATACCGCGCCACAGGGCTAGAACCCACAAAGCTAATTGCCCGCACCAACGGATGATCCAACAGCGCATCCACCGCATCTTTGGCACCATGCACAAGATTCACCACCCCCGGCGGTAGATCAAGCTGATGGATTAATCCCATAATCCGCTGCATGGTCAGCGGTACTTTTTCCGATGGTTTGATCACACAAGTGTTGCCACAGGCGATCGCATAGGGTAAGAACCAAAAGGGAATCATCCCAGGAAAGTTAAACGGCGCAATAATGGCCGTGACGCCCAAGGGTTGGCGGATCATGGTTTCATCAATCCCCCGAGCAATGTCTTCGGAATTATAGCCCTGCATTAGCATAGGTATGCCGCAGGCCACCTCCACATTTTCGATCGCCCGCTGCAGTTCGCCCCGCGACTCGGCCAAGGTTTTGCCACACTCCTGGGTGATGATGTGAGCGATCGCTTCCCGGTCTTGCTCCAGCAACTGCCGTAGATGGAAAAGATAGCGCACCCGATCCGTAGGCGGAATGCGCCGCCAGCTTGGAAAGGCAGCCTGCCCTGCCTGCACAGCAGCATCCACCTCCTCCGCCGTTGACAAAGGCACCTGCCCAAGAGGATCGAGGGTGGCAGGGTTAATCACCGGTAAACAATCGGCAGCGGATGCGCACCATGTCCCGTTGATATAGTTGAGCAAAGGCGTTGCGGCACTCATAGATGGTAGGTCAATCCATAATAAGTCTATCCCTAGCATCGGGGATCAGGTACATCCTGAAGGTAGCCAGCAACACAGACATCCTGCCAACAACCTCACCCTCAGGAACCGCTTAGCAACGTAGGGTGCTGTTAGGCGAAGCCGTAACGCACCGTCTTGCAGAGTGTTGATACGTTACGCTATCTCACCCCCTCTACCCATAAACCCGTTCAGCCCAAAACCCCATGCTTCTAACCATCTTGATGTTGATAACGGGTGCCCTTGGATTGCGCCTCGGCTATACCCTAGCCCAGAAAGGCTTAACTGCCGAGAATGCCATCCAACACTACCAGCGCCAAGTCTATATCATCGCCTCTGTAGCCCTGGGTGTAGGCACCTTTCTAGGTGTTCTACTAACGGCAGGACGGCATAGCCCTTGGCTGCCCTCCTTCCTGCTGCTCTATGCAGGAGCCTATTTTTGGCAGGCTATTTTACTGCTCTGTTGTTTTTGCACCAGTTTACTGATAGCTCTAGAATGTCCAGGCTGGCGCGATCGCTCTCGCCTACGGCAACTTATTCTTTTTTTAGCGATTAGTCTATCTGCCATGGTAATTCTGGTCTATCAGAACTTACCCGTCACCCACTTAGTGCGATCGCCCCGCCTGTCCAACGACATTGTTCTGCAAACCACCCCCTACAGCTGCTCCGCCGCCACCATCGCCACCCTCTCTCGCATCGTCTATCCCCCAGCCCAAACCACCGAGCGGGACGTGGTGGAACTGGCGGGCACCAGCCGTCAAGGCACCAGTACCATGGCAGAACTCCAGGCCATGGAAGCCCTAGGGTTGGCACCGCACTATGAACGGGGACTGACCCTAGAGGACTTAATCGATCGTCAGCAACTGGCGGTTTTGCACGTGATTGAACCCGTGGTTGGAGCCAGAATCCAACATGCGATCGCTCTCCTCGCCATTGATGTAGACTACCAAGTCGTCATAGTAGGCAATCCGCTCTATGGTCTGCAGGTCAAAACCTTCGAGGAGCTAACGGATGGCTATTGGATCCGGGCGGCCGTTTTTGTCACCGTGTCGTCGCTGGAGGCATGGCCCAGCGGTGGAACACTTTAGTTGCCAGGGGTGAGGAACACGCCGATACCGTTATGCACCCGCGCCACTGTGCTCGGGGGACGGTTGAGCACTTGATTGCCTAGCAGCAGCGTCGTGGAGCTACCGCCATCAAGATTTAGGGCATCGATCGCTCCCAAAGCCTGCATAATCTGAGCGGTTTCAGTAAGGCTAGGGCCACTGCCGCCAATCCGGTTTTGCATGGTGGCCATGATCAGCTTGCCATCACTCAACACCCCAATGGCGCTGCGCACTGCCCGCTCTTGAATGAAAGCAGTGCTAAAGCCTTCCGCTTGGGCATTCAGCACCACCTGCCGGTTTTGCAGCAGCAGCGGCCCTGCGCCCACAATATGTGGGTAGCTGTCAAATGCGGCGGGGCTAGCGGCGGCATCAACTTGTACCGCTGTGCCAGGAGATAGGCTAGCGGCGACTCGGCTGTCCGATCGCACCACCAGTAGATAGCCATCGCTAGGAATCGGGAAGGCGCTACTGCTGGCGCTGCCCCCCGGCTGCTGCTGAACGACTTGCCCACCGCGCACGGTCACGATGACCTCGTTATCAATGAGCGGACTGTAGGTTGGGCCCCAGTCGGGGGTGTAGCGGGAGGTGCCAGCCTGCACATAGCCACTGTTGAGGTGAAGCACAGCAATGCGATCGCCCGTGGATAGGGTAGCCGTTTGGGGCAGGGCCAGGCGACCCATGATCACATTACCGTTATCATCCCAAGCGATCGCGCCCCGGTTGAGAATCGGCCCCGAGAGCCAGCGGCCGTTTTGGCGAATGGCTCCCAGGGGGTTGAAGTTATTGCGGTTGAAAAATCCAGCATTGATGGCAGCGATCGCTCCCCATTCCTGAGTTGCGGTCACCAAGGGCGTAATGCCCACCATCTGGGATGAATTGCCCCAAATGGGCCCCAGGGAAATTTCTGATAAGCGGGGATCGACCACCAAGGACACGACCGGAAACTGGGTGCTGCCCAACTGCACGGTGTCCTCTCGCCATTCCATCCCCGGAGCCCAGGCAATGCGGCGAGGTGGGGCAGCGATGGAACGGAGATCAACCACCAAGCGATCAGGGTTGGGCAACGTCCATACATCCGGGGTTTGGGACGAGGCCCGGATGCGCACCGTTGTTTGGTTGCCCTGAGTGGTGATGCCCAACACGGGAGAATTGGCGCTGCGGAGCTGGGTGGCGATCGCCTGCACAGCCGCAGAGTCAGCAGCAGCATCCACGGAGAGCACCAGATCGCCCGTTCCCGACTGCAGTTGCCAAGAGGCGGGCTGCTGCAGGTCTACCACGATGCGATCGCCCCAGCTTTGCCGACTGTGGCGCACGCCGGAGACCTGAGACTGGGGCGTGGTGATAATCAGCGTGGTGCCGTTGGAAGCCAGTTGCCAATTCAGCTCACTCACCAGATCGGTGATGTCCAGAAATCGCTGGGTAGGCGTCAGCCAAGTGGCCAAGTTCAAGGGCTGGGTCGTGGGATCGGAATACCACTGCACAGGCTGCACCGACGGATTAGCGCTATCGAGCAATTCTGCTCCCAGCACCTCCAAAAGAGCCGCATCCGTCAAGCCAATGCGCTGCTGCCGCTGGCTCCATCCCCCCACAAAGGTGCGTCCATTTAGGTAAATGCGGTTTCCCTCCTGTTCCAACGGAGCCAGGCTAGACTGCTGAGGCGAGGCCGGCAGCCATGAGGGCGTTGAGGTAACCGCGACCTGCTGGGAAAAGACGGGGCGAGCGACTTCCCCTGTCATGATAAAGGTGCCGAGCAGGGCCGCCAGGATCGATGCGTAGCTATGTCGCCCTGGTCGCGAGTCCATCAGACGGTTTAGAGAGGCAGAGACACGAGAGGAGTGGAAACGCATACAACCATGCCCATGAATGCTAGTGGAGTTGGAACTGGTGGGGACACCGCCCCTGTTCACCGCGACTACCGGAGTAGTCTAGGCGTCTATACATCATCGAGGGATCATCGAGGGGCGATCGCTCCCCCTGATTCCCACCATCATTAACCAATGGTTTTCAAGACACATCAGTCAACTTCGCGGATTTTGGTTTCCCCTACCTTGGATATCAACATCATCAAATACTGACGTACCAAGCTGCCCTTTTTCGGGAGGACGCCCAGTTTGACGTCATAATAGTAAACACAGAGGCGGTTAAAACATTGGAGCGCAGGGAAGGTCATGCTCTGCTTGGTTAATGGATTCATCCGACCTCGTCTAAGTTCCGCAGCCCTAGGGAAATCTAGTCGAGGGCTGCTGCTAGATACCTGCATGACATCACCAGCGATGCCTGCTGACGCAAAGATTCAGCCGGCGGAAGCTTGCCCTGACGACCCACATACCTTACTATTTTTAAGCCGTCTCTGATACATATGCATCGGTGTGGCAGAGGTCTAGTGACGAACTAGCCTGTGTTTTAGTCCGAACCAGGCGTCGCGCAGATCACGTCATACAGGCGCTGGTGCTTGCCTAGTCCTACTCAAGAATGGGTAGGGTGGCGATCGCTCCTCCGTCACTCTACGGCAAGCACATTAAGCCTATGCTGCCATTAGGACGATGCAATGCCCTATACTACGGAACCGTTCGTTTAATCCCCCGCTACGGATGCCGTCTACCATCATGACGATAGGCGTTGCATTTTCCTCCGTTTAGATCACTATTCTTAATGTTTTGCGCTAAGCGTCAGCCACACGTTCAATCATCAACGAGCAAGATGGATCAATCGATCATGGGAAATACAGGTGGAGTTCAATTCGGTCAGCAGTATCTATCCCCCGATCCTGGCTATGCCGGGCAGCGGTGGCTCGTGGAAGAACGAGACGCCTGCGGGGTAGGGTTTGTTGCCGACCAACAGGGGCGAGCCAGCCATGGGCTGATCACCACGACCTTGGGGGCGTTGACCTGTATGGAACACCGGGGTGGCTGTAGTGCCGATCGCGATTCGGGCGATGGCGCGGGGCTGATGACGGCGATTCCTTGGAAAATGCTGCGGCGCTGGATGCAAACGGTAGACCTAAGCTGTCCCACCGATTTGGCCAGCGTGGGGGTAGGCATGACCTTTTTCCCCCGGCTACCTGCGGCCATTGATCTGGCTCGTCCGTTGATTGAGCAGGTCGTTGCCGATGCAGGGCTGACCTTCTTGGGCTGGCGCTTGGTGCCGGTGAAACCGGAGGTTTTGGGTGCTCAAGCTTTGGCCAACTGTCCCCATGTGGAACAGTTCCTCGTGCAGTCGTCAGACACCCAGGGGGATGAGCTGGAGCGGCAGCTCTACCTGGTGCGTAAACAGATCGAACGGGCGATCGCTGCTTTGATCACACCGGACATAGGTTCTACCCTGATGGCTAGCGCCCTCGGTGAGTTTTACATCTGTTCTCTGTCGTCCCGCACCATTGTCTATAAGGGGATGGTGCGATCGGCGGTGCTGGGTGAGTTCTACCTAGACCTGCAGGATGCCGACTATGAAAGCGCCTTCGCCATCTACCACCGGCGCTTTAGCACCAACACCATGCCCAAGTGGCCCCTAGCTCACCCCATGCGTCTGCTGGGGCACAACGGCGAAATCAACACGGTCTTGGGCAACATCAACTGGATGATGGCCCGGGAAGCAGACCTGCACCATCCCGATTGGGGCGATCGCCTGGAAGCCCTGAAGCCGGTGGTGAATGCCGAGAACAGCGACTCAGCTACGTTGGATAACGTCATGGAGCTGCTGGTGCGATCGGGGCGGACACCGTTGCAGTCGGCGATGATCCTGGTGCCGGAAGCCTACAAGGATCAGCCGGCCCTGGCCGACCATCCCGAAATTGTGGACTATTACGAATACTACAGCGGCATCCAAGAACCTTGGGATGGCCCAGCGTTGATTGTGTTTAGCGACGGCAAACTGGTGGGTGCTTCGCTGGATCGCAACGGTCTCCGTCCGGCGCGCTACAGCATCACCCGCGACGGCTATATTGTGGTATCTTCCGAAGCTGGCGTGGTGGATCTGCCAGAAGCGGACATCGTGGAAAAGGGGCGTCTGGGCCCAGGGCAAGCGATCGCTGTCGATTTACAGAACCACGAAATCCTCAAAAACTGGGATATCAAGCAGCGGGTTGCCCAAAGCCAGCCCTACGGACAATGGCTCCAGGAGAATCGGGTCGATCTGACACCCCAACCCTTCGTAGATAGTCTGCAGCTTGAGGATGGCGATTTGCTCCGGCAGCAGATGGCCTTTGGCTACTCCAGCGAAGACGTGGAAATGATCGTGGAAGCCATGGCGTCCCAAGCCAAGGAGCCTACCTTCTGTATGGGCGATGACGTGCCCCTGGCGGTGCTGTCCACCAAGCCGCGTCTGCTCTATGACTACTTTAAGCAGCGGTTTGCCCAAGTCACCAACCCCGCCATCGATCCCCTGCGGGAAAGTTTGGTGATGTCCCTGACGATTCAGCTAGGGGCGCGGGGCAATCTTCTGGAAGCGAAGCCCGACTACGCTCGCTTGCTGAAGCTGGAATCACCGGTGCTCAACGAAACTGAGCTGGAGCAAGTGCGCACCTCTGGCTTCAAAACAGCCAATCTTTCCACGCTCTACACCTTGACCGGGCCCCAAGGGTTGGCCCAGGCCGTGGAAGCCCTCTGTCAGCAAGCCGATGATGCGGTGAAGGCCGGCTGTGAGATTTTGATCTTGAGCGATCGCCTCTCTGGAGATGGACAACCCGGCTCCCTGAGTGAAGACTGCAGCTACATTCCGCCCATGCTCGCCGTCGGCGCAGTTCACCACCATCTGATCCGCGAAGGGCTGCGCATGAAAGCCTCCCTGGTAGTTGATACAGCCCAATGCTGGAGCACCCATCACTTTGCCTGCTTGGTGGGCTATGGCGCTAGCGCCGTCTGTCCTTACCTGGCCTGGGAAACCGTGCGCCAATGGTGGGCAAGTTCCAAGACCCAGAACATGATGGCCCGGGGACGACTGGACGCCATTGATATGGGCCAAGCTCAGGCCAATTACCGCAAGGCGCTGGAAGCTGGACTGCTGAAGATTCTCTCTAAGATGGGTATCTCGCTGTTGACCAGCTACCACGGTGCGCAGATTTTTGAAGCCATTGGTATTGGCAGCGAGCTGCTGAATCTAGCGTTCCGGGGTACGGCGTCGCGATTGGGTGGACTGACCGTGGCTGACCTGGCCCAGGAGATCGCATCGTTCCATCAGCGGGCCTTCCCCGAGCTGAGCCAGAAAAAGCTGGAAAATATGGGCTTCTTTAACTACAAGCCCGGTGGTGAATACCACATGAATAGTCCGGAAATGGCCAAGGCGCTGCATAAGGCGGTGAACGAAAAGAGCTATGACCATTACCAGGTCTATCAACAGTATCTGGAAGAGCGACCGTTGACGGCTCTGCGGGATCTGCTGGACGTGAAGAGCGATCGCCCTTCTATTTCCATCGACGAGGTTGATTCCGTAGAAACCATTGTGCAACGCTTCTGCACCGGAGCGATGTCTTTGGGTGCCCTGTCCCGTGAAGCCCATGAAACCTTGGCGATCGCCATGAATCGCTTGGGCGGCAAGTCCAATTCGGGTGAAGGCGGAGAAGATCCGGCCCGCTACCGCATCATTGACGACGTGGATGAAACCGGACATTCCAGCCATTTCCCCCACCTCCAAGGTCTACGCAATGGTGATACGGCCAGCTCCGCCGTCAAGCAGATTGCCTCTGGACGCTTTGGGGTGACGCCAGAGTATCTGGCCACGGCTCAGCAGCTAGAGATTAAGGTCTCTCAAGGCGCTAAACCCGGCGAAGGTGGTCAGCTTCCTGGCAAAAAGGTCAGTCCCTACATTGCCATGCTGCGGCGCTCCAAGGCTGGAGTACCCCTGATTTCCCCACCGCCCCACCACGACATTTATTCCATTGAAGACCTAGAACAGCTCATTTTTGATCTCCATCAAATTAATCCAAACGCGAAGGTCTCGGTGAAGCTCGTGGCAGAAGTCGGTATTGGTACCGTCGCCGCTGGGGTAGCCAAAGCCAATGCCGATGTCATCCAAATCTCTGGGCATGACGGCGGTACCGGTGCTTCGCCCTTGAGTTCCATCAAACATGCCGGGGTGCCTTGGGAACTGGGGGTCACAGAAGTGCATCGGGTGTTGATGGAAAATCAACTGCGCGATCGCGTCATTCTGCGGGCTGATGGCGGTATGAAAACCGGTTGGGATGTGCTGATGGCCGCGCTGATGGGAGCTGAGGAATATGGTTTTGGGGCCGTCTCGATGATTGCTGAAGGCTGCATCATGGCCCGCATCTGCCACACCAACAACTGCCCCGTCGGCGTCGCCACCCAGCAAGAGAAGCTGCGCAAGCGGTTCACCGGCACACCGGAGCATGTGGTTAATTTCTTCTACTTTGTGGCCGAAGAAGTGCGATCGCTCCTAGCGCGCCTCGGCTACCGCTCCCTCTCCGAGATCATCGGACGGGCCGATCTGCTCACGCCTCGGGCGGGCGCTGTGCCCACCAAAACCCAGGCCCTCAACCTCGACTGCCTGATCCATCTACCCGACACCCGCGAAGATCGGCAGTGGCTGAAGCACGAGGATGTCCATAGCAATGGCCCCGTGTTGGATGATCAACTGCTGGCGGATGCTGCAATCCAAGCGGCGATCGCTCACCAGTCTACCGCGACCTATGAAACCAAGGTGGTTAACACAGACCGCACCGTGGGCACTCGCCTAGCCGGGGCGATCGCCAAGCGCTATGGCGATACTGGGTTTGAAGGACAGATCACCCTCAACTTCCAGGGCAGTGCTGGGCAAAGCTTTGGAGCCTTCAACCTGCCGGGGATGACCCTCGTGCTCACGGGCGAAGCCAATGATTATGTCGGCAAGGGCATGCATGGCGGCGAAATTGTCGTCAAACCATCGGCCGCCGTCACCTACAACCCATCGGAAAACGTGATCGTCGGCAATACCTGCCTCTATGGCGCAACCGGCGGCACTCTCTATGCCTACGGGCAGGCAGGGGAACGGTTTGCAGTACGCAACTCCAAGGGGCAAGCCGTCATTGAAGGAGCTGGAGACCACTGCTGCGAATATATGACCGGCGGTGTGATTGTGGTTCTAGGGGCGATCGGGCGCAACATCGGCGCGGGGATGACCGGCGGTTTAGCCTACATTCTCGATGAAGATGGCTCGGTGCCCGTGAAGGTAAACCCAGAGATCGTCAAACTGCAGCGGGTGGTCACCACTGCCGGTGCGCAGCAACTGAAGTCGATGATTCAAACCTATGCTGATCACACAGGGAGCGATCGCGCTGCCAAGATTCTCAGCAACTGGGAGCATTACTTACCTCAGTTCTGGCAAGTCGTACCGCCCTCGGAAGCCGATAGCCCAGAAACCAATCCCAACTACTCGGACGTGAAGGAACTGACGCCAGTCCAGTAGTCGGTCTAGGAGGAAGGGCGTTGCTGAAGACAAGGATGAATTCCTCAAGCCGCCCTCGCCTTTTTCCTAGGGTGAGTAAACAAGAGGTTTAGCTCCCTTTTCCCCAAGGAGATGGGCTGTGACAGCTCAGCCTGAAGGGTCGTCTCTGTTGTAGGGTGCTGTTAGGCACAGCCGTAACGCACCGTTTCATAAGGCTTGGATGCGTTAGCGACAGCGTAATGTATCCGACTGGTGCAACACAGTTAACGTAGTGCATTAGCGAAACCTGAAAATCACCTTTCAATGAGACGTTCAAGCATTGCCTAATATACTACGTTAGCTGTTCTGTACTACAACCCACCCATAGAGTTCTCTACTCATAACGTCATTGAACTCAGGTTGACATGAGAAGCACCGAATTATGAACAATAAGAGATTAGTTAACGCCCAACAGTTGCAACACTAACCATATAAACGTAGCCAAAAGAGCTACTACGCCCAAAAGCAGGACGAGCAGAATCCCCACAATGCCAAACGTGACCAGGCGATCGCTTAGGGTCGGTGCTTTTGGGTCGGCAAGATGGGCTTCTAAGAGTTGTAGATTTTGGCGGTTGGCCTTCCAAGCAACGTCAAAAATGTTGCCAGCGATCGGCACTGATCCGGCTACTGTATCCAGAACCAAATTTGCTACCATGCGTGCAAGCACTCGCTTCGGTAACCCAAAGCGCACCGATTCAATCACCAAGTAAATAGAGATTATCAGGCTCAGACTATCCCCAACTCCAGGCAACAAACCAAGAATAGGATCAATACCAATGCGATACCCTGTGTTGAGCAGCGGTATCGAGTCATCGAGGAGATAGCTAACCCATCGAATCCGTTGTAGTGCTTGGGGGGGAGAAGGTAGTGCTTTAGGGGGAGAAGGTGGCAGGGATGACATTGCCGTCTGTCCTGGAATAAGAGGTAGTGACGATCCTAATGGTAACGGCTATGATAAGCCCTACTCGACTGAGCTGTTTCAGGCATGACTCCGGGCAGTTGTACCGAAAAAACGCTGCCTCGCCCTGGTTCAGATACGACAGAAATCTGTCCTTGGTGGGCTTCTAGGATGCGACGAGAAAGATACAGCCCTAAACCGCTACCCGATCGCTTGCCTTTACCTTGACGAAACCGTTCAAAGATCATTTGTTGATCATCGGGGGAAATACCAGGGCCGGTATCTTGCACCTCCACCTTAATCCAAGAAGGTACATGTTCTCCTTGTTCCATTGAGGAGATCTGTTGTTCAGCTAGCTGAACAACAACCTGCCCTTGAGATGTAAATTTAAGAGCATTGCCAATCAGGTTGGTGAACACTCGCCGTAGCTCTAAGCGATCGCCCCTAACTTTGGCGCTGATATCAGACCCATGGTCATCAGTCTCAAAAGCTAAGCGCAGTCCCTTTTCATCCGCGATTGGCTGGAGTTCGCCCATCACCTCTTGAATAATATGTCGCAGATCACAGATCGAGAAAGTAAGCGTCTTATAACCAGCATCGTAGCGATAGACCTCTAGCAATGTGTTGACCATTTGCAATAGACTATCGTTGCTACGAATCATCACGGCGATCGC
>DATNRH010000570.1 GCA_036703605.1 Candidatus Obscuribacterales bacterium
TCCCCGTGCTTGCCCTCTCTGTGCTGTGATCCTAGAACATGAACCGAAGCAGGACAGTGTGCTTTTCCAAGTTTATAAAATTTTCTTTGAGACTGCCTCAAAGTCTGCTATCATACATTTCTTGTGGCTGGTTACGCATTGTTCGTCCTTGATTAGGAAGAGCGATCGCCCGCCAAGTGAATTGAATATCAATTCCGAAAAAGTACCCTGGAGAGATGGCCGAGTGGTCGAAGGCGCAGCACTGGAAATGCTGTATAGGGGTGACTCTATCGAGGGTTCGAATCCCTCTCTCTCCGTTTTTCATTCCAGCTCTGTTCCGGTCTACTAGTCTATGTAGTAGATGATGTTGATCCTGACTAGTTCTAGGTTCTACCGCCAGTTCTTGGGAGACCAAGGCTAGAATAGAGAGACATTGTTATTCAGGAACGCCAGCGTTCACACGTTGTGATCAATCCCAAGGGGCGATCGCCTAGGCTGACCTTAGCGGTTGCTATGGTTATGGCTGGCTTGTGATTACACTGCAGCCAGCTTACACCTTAGGTCTAGGGTCGGTTCCTCCTGTCTATTGCTGCATCTCCCATGCATGGAGAATTGCTCTACGGGTGAAACGTATTATTAACTATGAAACAGTTCTTGCACTCTCGTTCAACCCTTCAACCTCGCCGCACTCGACCCGCCCATGCTAGAGCGAAAGGAACGGTCGTAGCCGGGATGGCAGCCGCAGGCTGGATGATGCTCCAAAGCATCTTGCCAGCTCCAGCCCTAGCCAATGGCCAGGCTGGTCAAAACGGCCAAGACCTCAGCTATAGCAACTTGCTAGAAAAAATCCAGGCAGGGCAAGTCGAGAGCATCGCCATCGATGAGAGCCGCAATGTGGTTCAGGTGACGCTTGAAAATCAAGACGACGACACCCCCATTGAGGTGCAGATCTTCACCGGCAACCTCAATGCCGAACTGGTTCAGCTTGCACGAGAAAACAATGTAGAGATTGAGTCAGCCCCCACCACCAACGGCAGCACCGCCAGTTGGTTTTTCACCAACTTCTTCCTGGCTTTCTTGGTAGTTGTCTTCCTCGTGATGATTTTGCGGCGCTCTGCCAACGCTTCGGGGCAAGCCATGAACTTCGGCAAATCTCGCGCTCGTTTCCAGATGGAAGCGAAAACCGGCGTGATGTTTGACGATGTGGCTGGCATTGAGGAAGCCAAGGAAGAACTGCAAGAAGTTGTCTCTTTTCTGAAAAAGCCTGAGAAATTCACCGCCGTGGGGGCTCGAATTCCCCGAGGGGTGTTGTTGATTGGTTCCCCAGGTACTGGGAAGACGCTGCTTGCCAAAGCGATCGCTGGCGAAGCTGGCGTTCCTTTCTTTAGTATCTCGGGCTCAGAATTTGTTGAAATGTTTGTGGGCGTGGGTGCATCCCGCGTGCGGGACTTGTTCCGCAAGGCAAAGGAAAATGCGCCCTGTATTGTGTTTATTGATGAAATTGACGCCGTCGGTCGGCAGCGCGGTACGGGCATCGGCGGCGGCAATGATGAACGGGAGCAAACCCTCAATCAGCTTTTGACGGAGATGGATGGCTTTGAGGGCAATGCCGGGGTGATCATCATCGCCGCGACTAACCGCCCGGATGTGTTGGATTCAGCACTGCTGCGTCCTGGCCGCTTCGATCGCCGGGTCATGGTCGATTTGCCAGACTTTAAGGGACGTCTCGGTATTTTAGAGGTTCATGCCCGCACCAAAAAAGTAGCGGCAGATGTTTCGCTAGAAAACCTAGCCCGCCGGACGCCAGGGCTATCTGGGGCCGACTTGGCAAATCTGCTCAATGAAGCCGCTATCCTCACTGCCCGTCGCCGCAAGGATGCCATCACCCTTGCAGAAATCGATGATGCTTTCGATCGCGTCATTGCTGGCATGGAAGGTACACCCCTAGTAGACAGCAAGAAAAAGCGACTGGTTGCCTACCATGAAGTCGGTCATGCCATCGTGGGCACTTTGGTCAAAGGTCATGAGCCCCTGCAAAAAGTCACCCTAATTCCTCGGGGGCAGGCCCTAGGGCTCACCTGGTTTACCCCGAATGAAGAGCCAGGTCTAACAACGCGATCGCAATTTATGGCCCGGATCATGATGGCCTTGGGTGGTCGTGCCGCTGAGGATGTGGTCTTTGGACATGATGAAGTGACTACCGGCGCTGGCAATGATCTGGAAAAGGTGACCGACATGGTGCGTAATATGGTCACGCGCTACGGCATGTCTGATCTCGGTCAATTTGCCATGGAAACCGGCAACCACGAAGTCTTTCTCGGACGCGATCTCGGTCGGCAAGGGGCAGAATATTCTGAAGATCTAGCCACTCGCATTGACCAACGGGTACGAGAGATGGCTCTAGATTGCTATACCCAAGCCTGTACTTTAATTCGCGATAATCGCGCCTTGGTGGATGATCTGGCCGAGCTGCTCGTTGAATGTGAAACCATTGACGGCGATGAGTTTCGCAAAATTGTCGGTCAACGGGTAGATTTACCCCAACCGGAACTGGCCAGCAGCAGCGTGTGACCCCCAGGGGAGCGATCGGTCAATAGCATCACAGGTAGTGGATCAGCTCTACTGCCTGTGATGCTGATCCGGTGGTCCATCGAGCTACCAACCTGATGACCTGACAAAACTCCTGCAATCCTGATTCTTTCGTAGGTTGGGCTAGTATTAGCGGCACCCAACGGAGTCTAAGCTGATGTTGGGTTTCCCGTTGCTCAACCTAGCATCAACACAACGATGGTGCAGTTAACTAGGATATGGAGGATTGTGGTGATCATCAGGTAGTTTGCTGAAGACATCCGGCCACGGTAGGATGCAGTATCCCTACGCGAGTGAGCGCAAGTCAGCCATGTCGCCTAAAGTTGTCGAAATTCTGTCAGACGATGAGATTCGCCGCACCCTAACCCGGCTGGCGTCCCAAGTGATCGAACGCATTGGAGATGTCTCCAAGCTGGCGCTGCTCGGCATCTATACCCGAGGGGTTCCTTTAGCAACGATGCTGGCCCAGCAAATTGAACAGTTGGAGGGGCAGGCGGTGCCGGTGGGAGCCATCGACATTACCTTTTACCGCGATGACCTCGACAAAATTAAAACCCGCACGCCGGCTAAAACTAAAATCCCCATGGAGCTATCGGGCAAAACGGTTGTGTTGGTCGATGACGTGATCTACAGCGGCAGGACGATTCGCGCCGCCCTGAATGCGGTGAATGACTACGGCCGCCCTGATGTGATTTGGTTAGTAACGCTGGTGGATCGAGGGCATCGCGAGTTGCCCATCCATCCTGATTTCACCGGCAGATGCCTGCCCACGGCCCGC
>DATNRH010000571.1 GCA_036703605.1 Candidatus Obscuribacterales bacterium
TTTTGGAGCGGCCTGCAAGAACGGGGCGCAGGATGTCGTCCCCATTCTCTTCCAGATAAGACATGACCTTTCCCAGAGCCCCTTTGATTTGGGGGGCCCGCATACCCATTGCAAGCAACAGCTTCTTGACCTCCTCAGAGGTAGCTGCCGCATGCTTCTCTATCTTCTCTAGCTTATCGTAGTACTTGGGGTCTTCTGTCAGGTGATCGATGGCGATCTCACGGGCAATGTCGGGGTCAGATGTGTGTTCCATCTCCACCTTGACGCCCTTTGCCAACTGCTTGGGGTCAAAGTCTGAGGGGACTTTCAAATCACCCAATCCACCGGGTATATGATCTACCATGATGCCTTCCTATAGATATCCCCAAGGTTGAAACTGAAACTGGCCCTCAAAAGAGACTTTCGAGGGCCAGTTTTCAACTTAGGACGGGATTAGAGTCCAACTGCTACGCCTGCGCCACTACCGCTGTAGCGGATAGAGCTGGAGCCGTCAGAGAATGGGTTGTTACCCGTGCTATCCCCATCAGCAGCCAATTCACCATAGGTGCTGGAGCCGTCAATGATGTCTGTGACCTTGACCCCGATATCCTCGGAGATCAAAGCGGAATCCGATGCAAAGTTGGCACCATAGGACTCCATCCAGCACGCCTCGAAGAATGTGAGGAGCGCCTCGTTCACACCGTCCGAAGCAGGCGACACGAGCTTCGGTTGAAGCCCCTGCTCAGTGGCAATCCGACTGAATACAAGCTCTTGCTTGATGTCAAAAGGCCATTGGTGGTGCTTGAGTGAGCGGACCAATCCGTCAGTACCAGCGGCGTAGCCGAATGCCTGATAGATGTTTGAAAGGTAGAGTAGCGTCCGGCTAATGGAGATGCTCATGGAGGGGGTTGTACCGGGCACCAACTCAGCGAGTTGATCTCCGTAACCCAGACCACGAACCTCTTCAACGGTACGAGACTCTGAAAGCCCAAAGGAAGATACGACACCGATCCGGCTGAATGCAGAGTTGCCTCTGGCCACAGAGTAGATCTTGTTCTTCTGCGAAACGGCAATGCGGGTATTGGGTGTAGTCCCGCGCCGGTAAATGTAGTTGTTATTGTCTTGCATGTGACAACCTCTAGCGAGTTGGGTTAAAAGCGGACACTACTTCAAAAATCATCGAGCGGGTCTTCTTGCTCGAACTGATAGGGACTCGGGATATCAATATCGAGCATATCCTCGCTATCAATGTACTCCCCATCATCCTCAAAGCCGTAACGAGGTTCTGGTGCAAAGTCAGACCAGCTCGACTTCTTTAAGAGGTCTTGCACACTTTCAAAGTCCTCCTCAGGAAGCACCTCTCTCTTGCGGGGTTCATCTTGGTC
>DATNRH010000572.1 GCA_036703605.1 Candidatus Obscuribacterales bacterium
AGGCGATCGCCCTGTTGTGCCAAAACTCCGGTAGGTGCATAGACCTGACGCATAGCCGGATCGCGCAGCAGGATCGGCTCCAAAATTAGAAAACAATAGGCCTGGAATGCATTCACCTCCACCCCCGTCTTGGCATAGTGAATCGCCGGCTCCGTCACCACCGAGAAGGGCAGCCGTCCCAAGGTTTGCTGTACATGATAAATACCGCCGATGGTTCCCGGAACAGCGATCGCCCCTAGACCAATGTGAAAGTCCTGCACCGCCTTGCCAAAATTGACCGTCACCGGGAAGAAATCCACCTGATCGATCGGCCGCTTACGGCGCGGCGTTTGCGTAAAAAAGTCGAATAACACATTACGCTGCGGCGTATGGGCTAGCAAAAAACCGCCCCCCGCCAACGACGTCAGCCCCGGCTCCGCCACACAGGCCGCCAGCACCGCCGCCGCCGCCGCATCAAAGGCATTGCCCCCAAGGCGCAACATTTCCAATCCCGCCGCCGCCGTGCAGGCATGGCCCGCCGCGATCGCTCCCTGTGTTGCCGTACTCATCGGTGTACCGGTTTATCTCCGCTGGACATTATGCTGATTTAGCTTACAGCAGATTGATCGGTAAACCCGTACAGACAACCGGCGATGGTGATTACGAATGATCGCGAATGAAATCGACTAGGGCGTTGTAGCGCGGCGACTCCTCATCCGCCACATGTTCCAACACGCCCCAACTGCCCCAGCGACTGGGAACCCCAAAGTCAGCAAAGTTCATAAACACTGCCCCACCGGCATCACGCCATTCGTTGAGCAACTGCGTATAGATGTCATACATTTCAGGACGACGGTTCAGTTCAATAAAAAACTCCGTCAGCCGTTCATGATCGGGCAAGGCCAAATGCTGCCCACCTTCGTAGACCAAGAGAGATAAATCCCGCTCCTGGGCGATCGCCGCATGGTAGTCGAACAGCTCGCGAATGCCAGGAATACTGCCATCATGGTCGCCATCTTCCAACATGCCGCCCTGGGAAAGCTGAGCGATCGCCTTCTCGATGGCAATGTCTTGCCCTTCATCCAACCAGCCTTCCACCGTCGCGATGTTATTATCAAACACCATACCGCCGGTGAAATAGCCGGTGATCGTGTAAGCATCCACATGCTGATAGCAAGGCGTATTGCCCTCCGCTACCCATAGAGGACAGTCTAGAGCCGCCCGCTCCAAGCCGCGCCAACTGGTTTGGGTACCCAGCACCAGCATCAAGCGATCGCGCTGGTCGGCAAAGACCTCAGACCAGATATCTGCCATCTGGGCCGTCCGCATGCCGTACCACTGCATGAACACATCGCCCTCCTGCTGCCAACGTTCCTTACCTTGATCTAGGGCATAGTGAGCCTGGTCAAACATCCAGTTCCAGACTTCATTCGACAGTTCTACATAGATTTTGAGACTCGGATCCAGTTGTTCTTTCACCAACTCCGCAAAGCGACGCATGTAGTCATCCGTTGCCATGTGCGGCATACAGAACCACACATCTTCCCCCAGCCGCTCCGCCAGCTCGATCATGATCTCCAGCGGCACACCCTTGAGGCTATAGGTATAGTCATCCACCTGGGGGCGATCGCTCCACTCACTGACCGTGGAATCATTGGTACGCATCCAGTCCATCAGCCGCAAAGACTGAAACGGCTGCAGTCGCTCAAGTAACAGGGGGTTAAAAATCTCGGTTGCAAAGGTCTCTTCCGCCTCAATGGGCACCACGTGGATATTACGCAGGTAGTTGCCCGTACGATTGGGATCCGTTGCGCTCACAATCAACAAAATTCCATCATGGGACGGCGTTACGTTGATCACATCCCGCCCCGGTCGCGAAGCCGCCTCATCCTTGCGGGCATCAAAACCATAGCCTAAGGTACCCTCTCCCTCATAGAGCACCACATACTGACCGCCGGGATAGCGTCCATTAATTTCCCGGAACATGAGCGTCGCCACTCGGGTAAACATGGGCGCATCATCGGGAGCTGGTAAAGACTTCGGCCAGCCATGCTCATCCAAATCCAGGGCATCACCCTCCTCAGTGCTCCACTGGCCCGTGCAGCCCGGATCGGTGTCTACACATTGAGTAATCCAGCGCCGGGAGGACTTCATCGCATCCAAAAACGGCAGTTGGGTTGACCAATCAGCAATGCCCGTCAGGTTGGTGCCCACGGATAGCTCAGGGCTGGGAGCCGATCGCACCGGAGCAGACGAGGAAGCCACCGGGGTCGCACGGGGCGACGACGAGCAGCCAATCACCATGCCCACGGTGATCACCATCAGCACGATGAACATCAGCCCCTGGGAGAGCGATCGCTGTCCATTGATTCGAACCCACTTGATCATACCCATCTCTCCCCTATGCCGTGACGGTTTTTACGGATGGCTCAACACTTTAGGCAACCCGAGAAATCACGAACCTAGAATAAACTTCACACTATCCGTGATGCTCTTTTCCAGGGTAACCGACGAGTTTACGACTGTCGCGATCGCCCCTAGCCCGAACTAGAGGAGACCCCTAGCAATCTCGACGAAACGCTATGGCTAAATCAGGACTGAGATCTCCGGACGATTCTACAGTCACGAACTTATCTGTAACATCAGACCTAAACCCATCAGGTGAACGAACGCATAGCTAAATTATAGGGCTGCCCCGCAGGTTTCTAGGGCGAGGGGATGATCATTCACTTAAACTTCATAAACATGAACTAGTTTAATAATTTTCAATCTACGGTAGAAGACATAGATCCTTTACTTGCTCTACCATCATCATGGTACCCAAGCATGAACGATACGTGCAGAATAGCTTACTTCTTCAAT
>DATNRH010000573.1 GCA_036703605.1 Candidatus Obscuribacterales bacterium
CCTTGGAGCTTGGCGTTCTGATTGGGGAGCTAGAGTTTAACACGAGCATTAACTTAACACTCAACTGGGAAACCTTTGCGTTTCGGGTAGAGCACAGCGGCGGTATTCGGCTGCTGTCGGATGAGGAATTTTTGCCAGAAAAACAGTTTCTCGGACTGACCTGGAGGTTTCAGGGCGGAAAACTGCCCGATGATGACCGTTTCCATCACCTCACGCTGGTTACGGAAAACTACGACTACAAAATCATCCAGGGCGACGGCGCGGTAATTGAGGTAGACTACACCCGCGCTAGCGATGATCCCATTACCTTTGCCCTCAGCAACCTAGCGATTTCTGCTAAGGGTTTGAGCATCACCGCTGAGGTTACCGATCGCCCTGCCCGATTGAATGGGGTGGATACCCGTTTCCGGTTCCACGGCAGCCGCTTATCCATTGTCGATAATCGCGTTCAGGACTTTACCTTAGCTGGCTCTGGCCCCCTGCCGCCCGCCTTGGTGGGTGAAGCAATGGTGGATATCTCGCTGCAATTTGCCCAGCGCAATGGCAATCTCACCTTAGTAGAAGGCGGCGCTCGTATTGGAGGCGATAAGTTACTAAACTGTCAGGGTACTCGCTTCCAGTTCTCGGTTGATTCCATCGGTCTAAAATTTGTCAACGACGATAAGTTTCACCTTTACTTTACGATCAGCGGCAGTGCCCAATATCGGCTAGCACCGGGCGACAGCACCGATGGGCCGCTAGCGCTGCTCAGCGCCGTTAAGATTGAACTCGTGGACTGTCCCTTGACGGGGGATGCTAGCGTCGTTGCCCGCCACGTGAATTTCCTGATTGACCTACCGAAGCCCGTATCATTTAGCCTCTTGGGCTGCTTCGAGATGGAGATTCGCGGCTTTGGATTTGTACCTCAGTTCGATAAGTTTGATGGTGCGCCGGCCATGCGCATTGCTGGGCAGGTAAAGTTTGCTCAGGGCAAGGGGGATGCGATCAGCGCCCGTATTGATGTTCATGATCTATATATTGGCCTGCCGCGCCCAGGTACGTTTATCCCTCGCCTATACCTGCGTGAGCTCACGGTGGAAATCACGGCGGGCAAGGCATTTAAGCTCTACGGCGTGGTGGAATTTATTGATGAAGCAGATGCCACTGGCTTTGCTGGCGAGGGACGGCTGGAAATTAAGGGTTTGCCGGTGATTGCAGCCAGCTTTGCCTTCCTGCGAGTGCGGCGCAATGAAAATGCTCCCTGGGTGCGGGCTTGGTTTATCTTCCTGCAAATTGAGCAGGTCACCTTCCGCATTCCCTACGTAGAACTCTACATTCGCGAGGTGGGGCTAGGCTTTGGCTATCGCTACACCATTGCCAGCATTCGCGCTGCCGATCAGTCGGGCAGTCTGCGCGAACTCCTGCAAGAACTGCGGAAGCTTTCTCGTACCCAGGGCGATTTAACCCGGCGCGATCGCTGGGCCGTAGACTTAGAGGACGAAGGCGAGGCGCTGCGCTGGACGATTGTGCTGCGAGCGCTGATTTCCCAAACTTCAGCATCACCCAATTCCCTCAAATGGATTGAGGCAGCGGAGCGGGTACTGCCCTGTCTCTATGTGATGGACGCGATCATTGCCTTCCGCAGTGATTTAACCTTCTTCATGGCCGTGCGCTGTTGGTTTAATACCAACTACTGGGGGTTTGTCAACGATGTAGACGGGCTGCGAGAGCGACCGCTGCTGAGCGGCTTTGTGCTGCTGTCGGTGCGGCAAAAGCGGTTCATTGCCCAAATTTCCTCCAATCCCGACGGCAGTCTAGGACATCTGATTCCTATTCCGCCGATGGTGGAACGGATTGTGAACAACGGTCAGTTTTCTGCCACGCTGCTGATTGAGCCAGGGCTATTCCATGCTGAGCTGGGCTGGCCCAATATGCTGCGCTGGTCTACGAAGGTGGGGCCGCTGGAGGTGGATATTCGCGGTGGGGCTATCTTCCGCACCACGGCAGATAACTTAGTTGTGGGCGTCAGTTTTTATGCGAGGGGCGGCTTTCGGTTTGAAGCGGAGAAAAATCTACGGATCTTTGGAGCCCGAGTGTCTGCAGATGTTCATGCTGCCTTTGGGGCTCGATATATTGGTCTAATTGACTTTAACGATCCTGCAGCCGGGTCAGCTTTCTATGCCGCTATTGGTCTAGAGGTGCGCATTCGGGTTGCCATTGAGTTCTGGATCAAGTTTATCTTTGTGACCAAGCGCTTCCGGTTTAGCTTCTCGCTGGAATTTACCGCAGCGGCGGAGCTGGGGTTAGCGGGAGTGAACCCGGACGGTGCTGGTTTCCGGGCCCACGGCACCCTATCGGTGCGGTTGATGGGACGGGGCATTCAGCTCAGCGTGCGCATTGGTTTCCGGGAGCACAATATCTTAGCTGCCCGTAGCCGTACAGAACCGTTTTTGACCGTAGGTCTAGAAGCAACGGATGTGGAAGCGGTGCCGGGTGTGGAAGCGGCAGAACCGGCTCGGGTAGCCGCGTCACCCCCTGCAGCCCGGACGGCGGAGGTAAGTCCAGCCAGTCCAGCTAGCCGTTCTGCTACGCCCTTGGCAGGAGGAGGAGGTTCGTCATCTCTGCCCACAGCTCTGGATGCTCAGCCCGAGGCATTCGTATCCCAACCAGAAGCCAGCGAGCTAAGTGCAGAGGCAGATCCAGAGGCGATCGCCGCCGCAGAAGCAGAAGCAGCATCCGGAGCCCTGCAAGCGTTTCGCGCGTCCCGTAGCTTTTCACTTCCCAACTACGATGTGTTCTGGATTGAGGCTCCAGACGGGGCTGGGGGGTCGGATGGATCGGATGGATCTGCTGTATCTACAGATATGTCTACAGAATCAGATAGGCCCCAGTACGGTTACTTTGTCCTGGTTCCTCGGGCAGAACCACCCGTTGGTAGCCAGGACTTGGAAGAGCGGGGTTTCTTGCCAGCACCGCCCTTAGACACCGTCGCCGCCGACTTTGCTATGGAGCTGCCAGATCTACCCATGCTCAGCCTAGAACAGTATGATCCCGATGCCATGGAGTGGCGATCGCGCTCGGCGGGAGAATCCTTTGCTTGGCGAGCCAACTGGGATGCGGTGGTGATTTCAGGAACCCGCTTTGATCCAGTCACGGAGGAACCCAGTTTAGATGATGCGGGAGCAACGGTGCAGGACACCCAAACCCTGCAGGATTATCTGGCCTTTGCCTTCATTGTCAATGATGACGATCTAGACAAAGCCGTGCCGTTGGGCGATCCCGATCCCTTGAGCGATCGCGACCATGATCAACGCGTCACCGATGAACGGGTACATCATCCCACCGAAGATTCCTATGAGTCAGCGGTGCGGGGTGCCCTAGAGCAGTTCCGCGCGTCGCCGTTCTTCAAGCGCGATCCCAATTCAGACTATGACCAGGCCCTAGAAGCGGCCTTCCAGCCCAACACCACGGTCTACAACGATAGTGGCGAGACCGACGCGATCGCTGACCTCAACCAACAGGCCCATCAACTGCGGGGTTTGGTGGTGCAAGACATGGTCAGTGATCTACGAGACTATGCCGCTGGCACAGCCACAGATACCAGCGCCATGATTGGCTTCCAAATGGGACTGGTGTTTCGCTATCAGGGTGAGCCGCCCCAGTGGTTGACGGATGCTGCCCCAGTTACCCATGCTGATGATCCAGCGGAGAATGGCTGGCCGAAGATTTACCAGCGCCTTGGGCCAGACCAAAAGGAGCCGGATCGCGACCAGGCGCGACAGGTGCGCACCTTTAACGTGGCCAGCACCAACTTTGAAAGCAATCCGCCCCAGTTTCAGCGGGTGGAGCAGTTCACCGATGCCAATACCATTGCCTTAGCTTGGGATCTCGTTTGGCCCGATCGCCCGGATCAGGCCTGTACCGATTGCCAAGCCGAGCCCGAGCAGCATTTGGTGCATTACCATGTGCAGCGCCGCTCCCTGGATGGCAGCGATCGCGAAGCCGTCTACACCGTGAAGGGAGCAGAGGTGCTGCACTATGACGGTAGCAGCGGCATCCTCAAGCACCTACAGCCGCGTTTCCAGGTGGTGGATCACTTCAATGCCGAGACCTTGGAAGATCAGGCCAACTTACCCATCACCGGTCGCAGTTATATCTATACGATCACGCCGGTGGATATGGCCGGCCATCGTGGCCGCCCCCTCACCCTAGTCGCCACCCGCTATCCCAACGAGCCGCCCCAGGTGCCGGTGAATGCTCAACTGCAGGTGCGCTATACCCTGGAACGTGCCGAGCAAACTGTGGTGGTCACGACGCCGGGACAGTCCGATCAGCCTTTGCTAGATGCGATCGCCCCCCAACGCCCCGTTGCACCCAACCTCCTGCGGCCGGTTCTGCCAGATGCATCCCGTGATTCGGATGCCGATAGTGCAGACGACCTCGGGATTGTGATCACCTGGCAAGATCCATCGCCCCTGCGGGATGCGCCCTTGGTGCCCATTGCTATCTACCGGCTGATTTTCCGCCGGGAA
>DATNRH010000574.1 GCA_036703605.1 Candidatus Obscuribacterales bacterium
ACTACACCAGAAGGTTAGATTGGCACTAGCTTTTGTCGCCAAATTACTGCCTAGTTCGACTGGTGGATCTTAATTCACCCTAACATCACTGGGCAGGGTGATTAGCCATCTCCTGAGTTAAATATTACTCTCTGAGAGAATATTATGCTGACAAATATCTGGATAACTACTTCATATGGGTTTATGCTCACCTTGCTCCGCAGCATAGCCTTCTTAGGAGGTGTTACGCAGATAGCTTCAGGAAGTTTTCATCTTAGGCACATCTTCGCCACGGATATTCAAGGTGCAGTATTCAGTGCTTTTGCACTGCTCGCACCTGCTTTCTCCCTATGAAACCTTGGTTGAGAAAACTCCTTGATCAAATTTGCGTCGTAATCTGTTTTGGAATGATATGGAGGCTTTAATGGTTACATCTGCTAGCATTAAGCATAAGGCGATCGCCCTAGACTATAAGTAACTCCACTCAAGAATTGATGATTGCGGAGGTACCTCTGATGCTTCTCAGAAGTTTCGTTATCTGGCTAGTATTTATCCTGGCTGAAAGCCTAAATGGAATAGCTCGTAGTCTCTGGCTAGTACCTAGCTTAGGCAATAGTCTGGCCCATCGAGTCTCTTTTGCCATCGGCTCACTGTTGATTTTAATCATTGCGACGGTGTTTGTGCCTTGGTTGCGGGCATCGCGAGTTCAGAGCTTGGGGAT
Organism: Candidatus Obscuribacterales bacterium; assembly: GCA_036703605.1. Lineage (NCBI taxonomy): Bacteria > Bacillati > Candidatus Melainabacteria > Candidatus Obscuribacterales > Candidatus Obscuribacterales bacterium. The sequence continues at coordinate 701 of DATNRH010000574.1, forward strand.
TGGGCTACTCTGGGCGGGATTGACCTTAGCCTTTGAGGTAGGATTGGGGCGCTGGGTGTTGGATTATTCCTGGACGCAAATCTGGGCGGACTATGATGTGTTTCAGGGTGCTCTTATGCCGTTGGGGCTGGGGTTGATGGTGCTGTCACCTATCATCGGTGGCATTATTCGAAGCCGGTTTCCCTATCGGCGGCACCCGGCCTAGAGTTTTGTTCATAATCGGTTCTGTTTAATGAAAGGAAAAACCGATGCAGTGGCTTAATGAACCACCTCAATGGAAGCAGGATGACCAAAAGATCACGATGACCACCGCCCCCAAGACTGATTTTTGGCGGGTGACCCACTACGACTTTATCCGCCATAGCGGCCACTTTTTCTATGAAACCGTCACCGGAGACTTTGTGGCTGAAGTCACTATCCAGGGGCAATACCGCGACCTCTACGACCAAGCGGGGTTGATGGTGCGCGCCAGCGATCGCCACTGGATTAAAGCCGGGATTGAATATGTAAACGGGGTGCAAAACTTGAGCGCCGTTGTCACCCATGACTATTCTGACTGGTCGATGATGGCGCTGCCTCAGGCTCCCGAGGCACTACGGCTGCGGCTAGAGCGACGGGATGAGGCGATCGAACTGTTTTACGAGGATGAAAAAGGCGATTTCATTCCGTTTCGGTTGACCTACTTTCGTGACGCGCCGATTCTTCAGGTAGGCCTGATGGGCGCATCCCCAGACGGAGATGGCTTTGAGGTAGCCTTTACCCATTATGCTGTGCGGCAGTCTGCAGGCTAAACCCTCGTCTATCCGTAGACGATATCCTGCTGAGCTGACTAGTTCATGGTCGGGTTTCCCCGGTTAGTTATCTTGACCTATCTATCAGCACTGGCGAAGGAATGACCTGAGTGACAGCTCCGGTTTTGCGGAACATAGTTTTGCGGTTCATGACGACAATCACCAGAGCTACCACCACGACAAAGCCGATGTCGTAGGGCTGAGCATCTGGCCAGATCGGGTTAATGAGTTGCAGATGGAACAGGTAAGGGAATAAGAGGCTTCCCCGCGAGGCGTTGAACAGGGGCGTCACCATGACACTCAAAGCCACTGAGCCCACCAGAAATGGGGTAAACGACCAAGCACTTTGCGGGGTGCCGCTCAACAGGAAAGCCGGCAGGTGCCAGATGCCCCAGATGCTTCCTAATATCAGTGCGGCCCAAATGGGTGCAACCTGACGTTGCAGTAGCGGCAGCGCTAGCCCACGCCAGCCAAATTCTTCAATCGGGCCGAGGATCAAGGTCATGGCGATGGCTGCTAGCATCGCTGACCAAGATGTAAATGGGAGCGGATCGGTGCAAAGATTACCCTTGATGGCAGATCCGGCGTAGAACACCAGCGGTAGCCCTAGCAAAAAGAGATACCAGGCTGGGTGGCAACGCCAGAGCAACATCCGCGATAGGTAACGCCGTAAGCCCGCCAGCCCACCATAGCGGAGAATGAGGATTAAGGCCGCGATCGCTGGAGTCCATACCGCCAGGATAAAGAGCGGATGATGCCCACTCATTTGGCCAAACAGCGCTGCCATTGCCCCTGGCCATAGGATATACAGCGCTAAAATAGTCCAGGCTAAGCCGAAGGTGATGAATAGGAAGGGGAGTAGAGCACTGGAGGGAACGGAGTATCGCTGAGTACTGAGAGAGTCGATCTTCATGCAAGGTTCCTCGCTCAAAGGTTAAGGTAGGGCGATCGCAGCAATGTTGTCGCTTCCAGGGAGATCTTAAGAATGCTGGAGGATCATCTGTGGAGTTAACGGAAGACAGTCTGCGATCGCTCCTTACTCATAGTCTGATGAATGCCCTCTACAAGAGGCTATGGGAAGTTAGTGAATATCCTTCATGTTAGACCACTAGCCCCTTGCAATACAACATATCGAACGCAAATAAAATAAGTCGAGAAAGCTTGCTAATCCTAGGCTATCAATGCTAGACCTTCAAGCTATAAAATTTGTGAGCATTCTTCTCTTACCGTAATTGAAAGAGATGGACGCTTTCAATGATTAAAATTGCTGCCCATACCAGAATACTAAGTCCAGCCGCTGCTGCTGCAAGATCTTTACTAACTCGGATACGATCATTCTGTCGAGGCTCAACAAAGTCGCACAGGACCTCGATCGCGCTGTTAAACAATTCAGAAATAAGCATTAGCCCCATTGCGAGTAATATCAAGCCAGCATCTATCCATTGATGAAAAAGGAAAGCGCCACATAAAACGGGCACCGATAAGATTACTTTGTAGGCGACGCTAAAATCG
>DATNRH010000575.1 GCA_036703605.1 Candidatus Obscuribacterales bacterium
CCCAAAAGGAGAGGGGACAAGAGTTTTAGCTCCCTTCTCCCTAGGGAGAAGGGTTGGGGATGAGGGCAATTCATCCTGCTATCCAGCAATGCCAGTTCTACTATCGCCAGCGCTGGTGGCGATAGCTCTAGGTAGTGACTATCAAACTCGGGTTTGCAAGGCTGAAAACCAGCCACAGGGTGGGCACTGCCCACTGCTTAAACCAGCGCTACTTATCCCAGATCTCTACTTCGTAGTATTGAATGAAACCTGTTTTCTACGTCATCTTAGCGAACTCATTGGTGGCAAGCTTAACCAACACCTTGGTTTGGTTCGGGGTCACGTTTTGGGTTTACCTGCAAACGCAGTCGGTGCTAGCAACCTCAGTAATGGCCGGGATATATCTGGTCATCGTCGCTGTTTCCGGCTTTTTCTTAGGCTCACTGGTCGATCGTTACCATAAGAAAACCGCCCTGCTGATTTCCAGCGTTGGTTCGCTGGTGCTGTATGCTCTCGCCTACCTAATTTATGTATCTACGCCAGCGGCTGTTTTTACCGACGCGTCTAGCGCCATTCTCTGGGGATTTATTGTTTTGGCGCTGGTAGGGGCGATCGCCGGAAACCTGCGCACCATTGCCCTGCCAACCCTGGTAACGGTACTGATTCCTGAAGCGGAACGCGACAAGGCCAATGGCCTGGTGGGCACTGTCAATGGAGTGGCTTTTTTGGCGGCTTCTATCGTGAGCGGGCTGGCGATCGGGTTTTTAGGCATGTACTGGATGCTGGTGATGTCGATCGCCCTCACCGTCCTAAGCATTCTCCATTTGTATACTATCCCCATTCCAGAGAAGCGAATTATTCATACCGAGGCGAAGCCCAATCACATTGATATTCGAGGCACCATTCAGGTGATTCGTCTGGTGCCGGGTTTGTTTGCGCTGATCTTCTTCAACTGCTTCAACAACTTTTTGGGCGGCGTCTTTATGTCGCTAATGGATGCCTACGGACTATCTCTGGTGTCGGTACAGGTGTGGGGCATTGTGTGGGGAGTCTTGAGTTTGGGGTTTATTGTCGGTGGGTTGGCAGTTGCTCGGTTTGGGTTGGGTAAAAGCCCCCTGCGCACTATGTTTTTATCCAACATTGTGATGTGGATAGTCGCCATGGGCTTCACGATTCAGCCGTCCATTATTTTGCTGGCGATGGGTTTATTGGTGTACCTGTGCCTAATTCCCATGGTCGAAGCCTCGGAACAAATGATTTTGCAAACCATGATTCCGCTGGAGCGCCAGGGACGGGTGTTTGGCTTTGCCCAAAGTATTGAGCAGGCGGCCTCTCCGCTCACCGCCTTTATGATTGGCCCGATCGCACAATTTCTGTTTATTCCCTTTATGACCACTGGGGCCGGAGTCGATTTAATTGGCCCCTGGTTTGGCACCGGCAGCGATCGCGGCATTGCTCTATTATTTACATTAACTGGCTTAGTGGGGCTGATAGTAACAGTGCTAGCGATGCGATCGCGTGCCTATCGTGCCCTATCGGTGAACTATCAAAGGCATTACGCAGAGACCGTTCAAATTGAAGTCAGGCAGCCTTCATGAGGCTGGGGTAGGCGGTCCTCCCGCTACCCAAAAGGATAGGCGACGGGCAATTCCATCCGCTACCGTGATACTGTTCTGGCGTTAACCCAGGCTGAATGCGTGACTACCCCGCTTCTACTGACTAAGCTGCACCAACCGTCGCCGCGATCGCATCTGGTGAGGCGCGATC
>DATNRH010000576.1 GCA_036703605.1 Candidatus Obscuribacterales bacterium
AACACACTGCCTGAAATCTGGGCTCCTTGGAGCACAATGGGGTTATCTATCATGGTGAATGCACCTCGCAAATCATTCCATCTAGATTAAAGGAAACTTGTGTATAAGCGGTAGCCTTTTGGGAGAGGGCTAGGGTGAGGGCAGATGTTGCGGTTCATCCCTAGATTCAGCAACGCCGGCAAGGAAACTACAGACATCTGGATCATGCCCGCGATTTAAATGCATGGTGCGTCTAGCCATATTTCATATCAGCAGCATCCAAGCAGCCGTTCTTATCCTAGCCAGAAATATCTGTATTTCCACTGTTGTATAAAGACTCTAACTTTGTCAATATCTTTGGCTTGAGGTTTTCTAACTCTGTCTTCAGCATATTCTTGCTGGTGGCCGATTGCCCCGCCGATCGTACCGACTGAGCCATACTGGCCCATTGTTGAAACATGCGGCACTGGGCCTCAGCGATCGTGGAATTCATCACCGTCATACACTGCTGCGGATTTTCGTGGGAGAAAAACAGCAGGCGATATTGCTGAACCTTGCCCAACAATCGACACATTTGGCTCCCCTGACTGGTCTTTAAATCTAGATAGCAGGGCAGCCAGCGAGGGCCATAATCCGGGTTATACAACACGGTCAGCCATAGCATCATCGGATGGGGTGATTCTAGAAATAAAAATCGATTATAGCGGCTACAGACTAGGCGTTTTTTAATTTCTGATACAGGCAACATCACCCACAGCGTTGGTAAGATATCTTGCTTAACCCGCATAGGCTTGGGAAAAACAATGTCAGCGATGGGCATGTTTTTCGGCCAAGAAGCCTGCTTACATAGATCATCAATCGTTAAGTGGCTACCTGCCTTGGGTGACGCCTTCACCGGCAGCTTCACTAGGGCATCATTAATACGTCGCCCTAGACGCTGCCCGGCACCAAAACGCTGTTCTAGGGGCTCTAGGGCCTTGAGAATCTCTGCTACATTTTGAGGGCGATCCTTGGGTGACTTTGCCAAGCAGCTCATCACCAATGACTCTAATGCCTTGGGCACTTTAATGTTGGAGTTGGCAATTTCAAAGGTGCGGGGAGGCTGAAACTGGTGGGCTTGATACCACCCCCCAAACGTGTGCGTATCAGCTTGCAACGGCATCTTGCCGGTCAACAACTGAAACATCATCACGCCTAGGCTGTAGATGTCAGATCGAGCATCCAGCTCACGTCCCTCCATCTGTTCCGGTGACGAATAGGCGAGGGTGCCCATAAAACAGTTGGTTTGACCAACGTCTGCTTGGAGTAGCTTTGCGATTCCGAAATCAAGAATTTTGGCTAATTCTCCCAAGCTCTCATCTTGGGTAATCATGATATTGCTTGGCTTAATATCACGATGGACAATCGGGTATACGTTTTGATCAACCAAGATACCTTGATGGGCACACTGCAAACCAAGGCAAATTTGTCGCGTCAAGCTTAAGAAGCGCGGCAACACAATGGGCTGGTGGCTCAACACTTCGCTCAAACTCTCACCTTGCAGGTGCTCCATCACATAAAAAGGAACCTCATCATCTTCCCGAACGCCATAGTCTGTCACGCGAACAATATGAATACTTTTTTGACCCAACAGGGCGCAGGTTGTCGCTTCTCGCTCAAAGCGATCGCGCATCTTACGGTTTAACAACGTCTGCGACAGTAGTTTAACCGCAACCGGCACACCGCCTAGAACGATATCTTTAGCTGCATACACGCGCCCCATGGAGCCGCGCCCTAGTAAATCGGTCAGCAGATAGCGATTTGCAAGTTTGGAACCAATGTTAAAGTCCGATGTCATTGCTAAAGTGCGCTCCAATGGATCATTGCCCATCGCCCAACAGCCGGCTGGGGATATTAGGCATCCCTATAGTGAGGAATTGCATCATATAAAACGGTATAACTACAGGATGCCATTGCTTGCAAAAGGGAATGAACTGTACAGAAAAACCATATTTATAAAGAAACCATGAGCTACGGGTTGAGGGTGGCACAATCCTTAATGTTTTGCATTAAATGCTGCCTTATCATGCCCTCCCATCCTTGAGATGTTGAAAGCCTGGAACGTTGCAGTGAAAAGACAAGAGCGATCGCTCAGAATCTAGAGGATCTACGGACAACTCACCCATTGTCAGGTGAGCATAGGTCGCACTAGGTGATGCAGGCTACCTAGCCTTGGTGCCTAACTAGCTCACAGCCCCATGGATTGTCCTGATGCCCATCCTAATAAAAATTACGTCGAATCGTCAGCACCAGCTTTACAATATCCACACAATAACTTCATGAACACTTCTAATATAATCGCCCTTAGTACCTATGGTCTCGATGTCTTGAAACTGTAACGGCGTAGAAACGTGCTACTCGTTCCAGCAAGACTACCCCCTAACAATGCAGGGAGCGTTCTGAAGTAGGCTCAGTGAAAGGTTTTCAGTCACAATTCCTGGGATGCTATGCGATTGCTTAAGCTTAGCTTTGTCCCCTAGCCCAACAATCAGCAGTAACGATTAGTTGAGACGACATCCGTCTATATTCCGTATATTTACAGATGTGGTTCTCAAGAGCGATCGCTGCCTCCTCCCAAGAAATACGGCTACCCCATAGATATCGATACGTTTATTATTCCCAGCCCAGGCGGAATCTACACAAAATCGACCACCCAACTGCCCAAGGAACTGAACAGGTTCCATCCCTATAGATGCAATGCCGTGCCGCTTCAGGAGCGATCATGATCTCGGGGCGATCTCATACCACATCAAAATCGTGCGACAGAATATCAACCCATCAAAGTCCCTTCTCCTCGCTGGGAGAAGGATTTAGGAAGAAGGCAACATGTAGCAGGCAGTCTGAAAATTGATATCAGATCATGGATTAGACATGAAAAAGAACCCCCCGGCCAGCGGGAGGTTCTTCAGGCTAATTTAAGCTAGCAGCGGTTATCCAAATCGACTTGCAGTGGATGCAATCAAGAAGGCCGCATAGGTGAGGACATAGCCAACCGTGAAGTGAGCCAGACCTACCAAACGAGCTTGAACGATCGAGAGAGCAACGGGCTTGTCCTTCCAGCGAACTAGGTTAGCTAGAGGCGTGCGCTCGTGGGCCCACACAATGGTTTCGATCAGCTCTTGCCAGTAACCCCGCCAAGAGATCAGGAACATGAAGCCGGTTGCCCAAACCAGGTGTCCAAAGAGGAACATCCAAGCCCAGACCGACAGGTTATTCATGCCGTAGGGGTTGTAGCCGTTGATCAACTGGGAGGAGTTGAGCCACAGGTAGTCCCGCAGCCAGCCCATGATGGTGACAGAGGTATCGTTGAACTGAGCCACGTTACCTTGCCATACCGCCAAGTGTTTCCAGTGCCAGTAGAAAGTGACCCAGCCGATGGTGTTCAGCATCCAGAACATAGCGAGGTAGAAGGAATCCCATGCAGAGATATCGCAGGTACCGCCCCGTCCAGGACCGTCACAGGGGAAGCTGTAGCCAAAGTCTTTCTTGTCGGGCATCAGCTTGGAACCACGGGCATCCAACGCACCCTTGACCAAGATCAAGGTGGTGGTGTGCAGACCGAGAGCGATCGCGTGGTGAACCAAGAAGTCGCCAGGGCCAATGGTCAAGAACAAGGAGTTCGCGCCACTGTTGATGGCATCAAGCCAGCCACCCAGCCAGACGTTGCCGTAGTTCGGCCAAGCCGTGGTAGCAATGCTATCGGGGTTAGACAGCAGGGTATCAAACCCGTACAGTGCCTTACCGTGAGCGCCTTGAATCCACTGTGCGAACACAGGTTCAATCAAGATTTGCTTCTCGGGCGTGCCAAAGGCTTGCATAACGTCGTTGTGGACGTATAGACCCAGGGTGTGGAAGCCCAAGAACAGAGACACCCAACTCAAGTGAGAGATGATCGCCTCTTTGTGCTCCAGAACTCGACCCAGCACGTTGTCTTTGTTGGCAGCGTGATCGTAATCCCGCACCAAGAAGATTGCACCGTGAGCAAACGCCCCAACCATAATGAAGCCAGCAATGTACTGGTGGTGGGTATAGAGCGCCGCCATGGTGGTGTAGTCCTTCGCCATGAAGGCGTAAGGAGGCAGCGAATACATGTGCTGAGCAACCAGAGAGGTGACTACACCCAAGGAGGCGAGGGCTAGCGCTAGCTGGAAGTGCAGCGAGTTGTTCAGAGTGTCGTACAGACCTTCGTGACCCTTACCCAATGCACCGCCAAAAGGAGTGCCTTCGGGGGGACGGTGAGCCTTCAAGATTTCCTTGATGCTGTGACCAATCCCGAAGTTGGTGCGATACATGTGACCTGCAACGATGAAGATCACAGCGATCGCTAGGTGGTGATGGGCAATGTCCGTCAGCCACAGGGACTCGGTTTGAGGATGAAAACCACCCAGGAAGGTCAGGATTGCCGTGCCTGCCCCTTGAGACGTACCAAATACATGGCTTGCCGTATCAGGGCTTTGAGCATACACACCCCAGTTACCGGTGAAGAAGGGCATCAGCCCTGCCGGGTGAGGAGGCGTAGACAAAAAGTTATCCCAACCCACATGTTGACCCCGAGACTCGGGAATCGCCACGTGAACCAAGTGACCCGTCCAAGCCAAAGAGCTAACCCCAAACAAACCAGCCAAGTGGTGGTTCAAGCGAGATTCAGCATTCTTAAACCAAGACAGGCTCGGGCGGAACTTAGGCTGCAGGTGCAACCAACCAGCAAACAGGAAGACCGCCGCCAAGAGGAGGAGGAACACTGCGCCAGAATAGAGTTCGCCGTTGCTGCGCATCCCAATGGTGTACCACCAGTGATACACACCGGAATAAGCGATGTTAACCGGGCCAGATGCACCTGCTTGGGTGAACGCATCCACCGCAGGCTGACCGAAGTGAGGATCCCAAATTGCGTGGGCAATGGGACGTACGTTTAGCGGATCTTGGATCCACTGTTCGAAGTTACCTTGCCAGGCGACGTGGAACAGGTTGCCAGACGTCCAAAGGAAAATGATTGCCAGGTGACCGAAGTGGGAGGCGAAAATCTTCTGGTAGAGATTTTCCTCCGTCATGCCGTCATGGCTCTCAAAATCGTGGGCCGTGGCAATCCCGTACCAGATCCGACGAGTGGTCGGATCCTGGGCCAGATCCTGGCTAAATTTCGGGAATTTAGTTGCCATAAGTCCTAATGAGTTCTCCTCGTGCTCATCCGACTGAAATGATTCGAGCCAGGAAGAATGCCCAAGTCGTGACAATTCCTCCTAGGAGGTAGTGAGCGACCCCAACTGCCCGTCCCTGAATGATGCTCAGAGCGCGGGGCTGGATTGCTGGGGCAACCTTGAGCTTATTGTGGGCCCAAACAATGGACTCGATCAACTCTTGCCAGTAGCCACGACCACTGAACAAGAACATGAGGCTGAATGCCCACACAAAGTGAGCGCCTAGGAACAGCAAGCCATAGGCAGACAGTGCTGAACCGTAAGAACCAATCACCTGGGAAGCCTGAGCCCAGAGGAAGTCACGCAGCCATCCGTTGATGGTGATGGCGCTCTGTGCAAAGTTACCGCCCGTGATATGGGAAACCGAACCATCGGGTGAAACGGTGCCCCACACATCCGACTGCATCTTCCAACTGAAGTGGAAAATCACAATCGAGAGGGAGTTGTACATCCAGAACAGACCTAGGAAGACGTGATCCCAACCAGAAACTTGGCAGGTACCACCCCGACCGGGGCCGTCACAGGGGAAGCGGAACCCTAGCTCACTCTTATCTGGCACAAGGCGAGAGTTGCGAGCGTAGAGAACACCTTTCAGAAGAATCAGTACGGTGACGTGAATCGTGAAGGCGTGAATGTGGTGAACCATGAAATCTGCCGTGCCGAGGGCAATAGGCATCATGGCAACCTTGCCGCCAACCGCAACTACATCTCCACCAAAAGCAACACTAGCGCTAGCTAGAGCGTTGGGCGCGGTGCCCCCCGGAGCCAAGGTGTGAATGTTTTGCAGCCATTGAGCAAACACAGGCTGGAGCTGAATGGCGCTGTCTGAGAACATGTCTTGAGGACGTCCCAGAGCACGCATGGTGTCGTTGTGGATGTATAGACCGAAGCTGTGGAAGCCTAGGAAGATACATACCCAGTTGAGATGAGAGATCAACGCATCCCGTTGGCGGAGCACGCGATCAAGCAAGTTGTTAACGTTCTTGGCGGGATCGTAGTCACGCACCATGAAGATGGCGGCGTGAGCACCTGCCCCAACAATTAGGAAGCCACCGATCCAGATATGGTGTGTGAACAGCGAGATCTGGGTGGGGTAATCCGTTGCCAAGTAGGGGTAGGGCGGCATCGCATACATGTGGTGAGCCACGATGATGGTCAGAGAACCGAGCAGGGCTAGGTTCAACGCCAGTTGTGCGTGCCAAGAGGTTGTGAAAATCTCGTACAGACCCTTGTGTCCTTCACCAGTGAAGGGACCCTTATGAGCTTCGAGAATTTCCTTCATGCTGTGACCAATGCCCCAGTTCGTGCGGTACATGTGACCGGCAATGATGAACAGGACAGCGATCGCCAAGTGATGGTGCGCCGTGTCAGACAGCCAGAGGCCGCCGGTGACGGGGTTAAGACCACCCTTGAAGGTGAGGAAATCTGCGTATACGCCCCAGTTCAGGGTGAAGAAGGGGGTCAGCCCTTGAGCAAAGCTGGGATACAGCTCTGCCATCAAGCTTTTATCGAGGATGAATTCGTGGGGGAGCGGAATGTCTTGCGGTGCAACCCCAGCATCCAGAAGCTTGTTGATGGGCAACGAAACGTGGATTTGATGACCAGCCCAACCAAGGGAGCCAAGTCCAAGGAGACCGGCGAGGTGGTGGTTCATCATAGATTCCACGTTCTGGAACCACTCTAGCTTTGGAGCTTTCTTGTGGTAGTGGAACCAGCCAGCAAATAGCATCAGACCAGCCATTACCAAGCCACCGATGGCGGTGCAGTAAAGCTGAAACTCATTGGTGATGCCAGATGCGCGCCAGAGCTGGAAGAACCCAGAGGTAATTTGAATCCCCTGGAAACCGCCACCTACATCTGCATTCAAAATTTCTTGACCAAAGATTGGCCAAACCACTTGTGCACTGGGCTTGATCCCAGTCGGATTGGTCAACCAAGCTTCATAATTCGAGAACTTAGCGCCATGGAAGTACATACCGCTAAGCCAAACGAACACAACGGCCAAATGCCCGAAGTGCGCGCTAAAAATTTTACGAGATATATCTTCTAGGTCGCTGGTATGACTATCAAAATCGTGAGCGTCGGCATGAAGGTTCCAAATCCAAGTTGTAGTTTTGGGTCCTTTCGCCAAGGTCCGATCAAAATGACCTGGCTTGCCCCACTTCTCAAATGAAGTAGGAACGGGATCGGTATCGACTACAACTTTCACCTTTGCCTCTCGCTCCCGCGGGGTAGTTGTCATCAGAGACTCTCCTCTCTCTAGACAAGGAACGAGTGAAATGTCCTTTTCCCTGGAACGACCCTGAGTTGTTGCTGCCTAACCAATCAATGAATGTACAAGGACTGACTCACGGTGCTGCGGCGATCGCCCCGACTGATTTCTCAGAAATGGGAAAACCCTTAGCAAACGTGACACAAAGCAACAAAACCAAGGCCACAAAACAAAACAAGCCAACAAGGTAGCTTATTTCATACAGGGGGTAAGGCTCTGTTGTGCATTATAGAGCCGCATTTCCACTGACTTTAACGCGCGTTAACAATAATTCAAAATGATCAAACAATGAGTGGGTCTAGTGTGTGGACTATAGAGATACACATACAAAGGGGTATGAGATCTATCTATCTCAATAAAACGAAATATTTCGTGTTGCATAGCTCAGAATTTCTAAGAGGATACGTCCATACCTCCTAGAACAGTATGCTTTTATGTCGTTTACTTGACATTCTATTCATGGATGTCGAGCGATCGCCCCTGAATCCAGTCAGTTAAGGGGATAGGAGCATCAAAACTAGATTCAATCGACCACAGAAGTATCACAGATTGTCGTGTTTATGATGGTTCCATAGATTAGTTTTCCTTAGACAATCCGTTGAGTATTTCTATAGTCAACGAAGGTGGAGTAATATTGCGTTTTAATACGGTTTTGATAAAAGCGCTTCATCCCCTTCGTTCAACACGAGCGATCGCTTTCCATCTCCCTAAAAACTTGTCTATTTATATAGATAGTTTTTGTATAGATAGTTTCCGAAGGATTCTATAAATAATCCCTACGGGAGTTCGATGTAGTGCTCCGCCTAGACTGCGACGTGGTGAGAGGGTAGTGAAGCATGGGGCAATCTCCAGGAATCTCCCTCGATACCCCTAGCTGGGTATCGAGGGAGAATGGCCAGTCCTAGGATCTAGAAATAGACCATGCTGGGCGTGCTCTATTTATCCAGCAACAGGTCATCCAGCAACAGGCAGAACCCAGAACGTATAAGGTTTTGAGACCTTGAGCATGTTTTTCTCCCTAGTTTTCCTGGAATGTGAAGCGATATAGTGCCTATGACGGTCAATGCGAAGGACACAACAAATTGATATGGTGTGGCAACGAATTCTCCAACGGATGGGTATAGGTGGGCTAGCGATCGCCCTATCAGTGGGATTGATGGCCTGTGGGGGCGATCGCGCTCTGGATCGTCAGCAACCGATGGCATCCGCTGCCGTCATCAACATTTCCGAGGTAGCTCCTCCCATTGCTCTGGAGGAATTGCGTCAACAGCTCGATGGCTATCAGCCCCAGGTGACGATTGTTTCTCCACAACCAGATGCCGTTCTAGAGAGCGATCGCGTCTCGGTGCAGTTTTCGGTGCAGGATCTGCCTCTATTTAAAGATGAGCAGCTTGGCCTTGGGCCCCATCTGCATGTCTTTTTGGATGACGGCCCCTATACAGCGGTGTATGACCCCTCCGTTCCCTTAGTGTTTGAGAACCTAGCCGTCGGCAGCCACACCCTTCGGGCCTTTGCCTCTCGCCCTTGGCATGAGAGCTTCAAAAATAATGAAGCCTATGCCCAAGTCACGTTCCATGTGTTCACCAAGACCGATGAGCATCGTCCGAGCGCTAACCAGCCCCTGCTCACCTACAGCCGCCCCCAAGGTAGCTACGGCGCAGAACCGATCATGCTGGACTTTTACCTCACCCATGCGCCTCTCCACTTGGTGGCCCGCCAAGACAATACCGATGATATTAAAGACTGGATGATCCGCTGCACCGTGAACGGTGAGTCGTTCCTGATTGACGATTGGCAACCTATCTACCTAGAAGGGTTTAAGCCAGGGCAAAACTGGGTGCAGCTTGAGCTATTGGACGAAGACGGGCAAGCGATCGCGAATGCCTTTAACAACACAGCTCGGCTGATTACCTACGAACCCGGTGGACAGGACACCCTTTCTCGTCTAGTGCGAGGGGATTTAAATGCAGCTCAGGCCTTGAAGATTGTGGATCCCACCGCCATCCTCCCCAGCGATGAGGTGATCCGTCTAGAACGTTCTATCCAGGAACCGGCCAAGGAACCGGCCGAGGACGACGCACCGGCACTCAAAACTCCCCAGCCCGACTCCACAAGCCCCGACGAGGATGACGTTCAGGAGCCAGATCTAGAAACAGCACCCGCCGTTGAACCTGAAGACGCACCGGCAGAGTCAACCGTCGAGCCTGCATCAGGATCTAACAAAGATGTAGAACCAACGTCTAAGCAGACGTCTGAGCAAGAGGCTGAGACTGCCAAACCGGATATCACCGAGCCAGAAACGGCTGAAGAGGCTCAACCTCAGACAGAGACGGGGGAAACAATGTCTGATAATAACGGTCAAGCGATCGCCCCCGAGACGCCAGAGGAGCCAGAACAGACCAATCCACCATCTGAAGACCTACCAAAAGATCTACCAGAGGATCTACCAGATGACGCTGCTCCCAAGCTCTCCCCAAGTACCCCAGAGGCGATCGCCCCAGAGGTTACCAGTCAGCCAGACACCAGCACCATGGAACTGCCCAGCCCCGTACCTGATCCGGGGGAACAGTCCTTGGTCAAGAGTTCTAATAGTTCCGCCCAGAACACCCTAGACAATAGCTTCCTCATACCCTAGACACACGCTTGAATCGAGTGAATCCAGCGGCCATCTTGGCCGCATACATACCCCGATGATCCCAAAGCACCCTGCTGGATAGATCATCGGGGTTTTTACTGGGACAAAGACAGGGCGATCGCCCTCCCCATGGCCTGTACTCCCCTGAAGCACTAACAATCTTTAAGGAGAGCCATCACTCATGAAGTACATATGAACTATATCACTTGTCGTTGTCGTACATATGTACTATATTAAGTTAACTCCTGTCGGTCACATTGGCTGCAGGAGTTCATGGATTGCAAGAGCATTGAGGTCGGCTTCCTGATCCCAGCGCTCTTGTACTCGGCATCCTAATCACCGCTGTGCGGGGAACTGGGATGCTTCATGTTGCCTAGTTATCATTCGGCATGAACAGACCATGACAACCCATCCCCAAAACTTCTATCCTCCCCCACAGAACAAACCACGGCCGTCACACCAGGCTGCCCGTGCCAGAGCCAACCACTCTGGTACAACCTCCAGCAGGATCAAGGGCGATCGCTCTATGGCACCACCGTTCAACCTAGTCGCGGCGTTGATCAGCAGTGCTGCCATCCTAGGGGCAGTTGGTCTGCTAAGCAGCATCTCTGAGCGCTGGCAAACCCAGGCACCTCCTATTCCCCATACCTGCAGCAGCACACCTCGACCCCATCAAGCGCTTTCCCGTGAAACCCTGTTACAGCTTTTGGCTATTCCCGAACGGCAGGAGGCTAGCACCGTGCGCCAACTCCTTAGCGAGCCCTACTGTCAACTACCGGCGATTGAAATTCGTGCCGGGGTATCAGCAGAGCGATCGCTCTATACCTTGGAGTTTGATCCTAAAACCTGGTTGGTGATTCTCTATGAAGAGGAGGAGTATGCCGGCTATGCCTTTGATATTCAACCCTAGGCTATGGCTATGGGTTATAGGACTTGTGCTTGTATCCTGCAGCAGCAGCGATCGCCCCATAGCTCCCCGAGCCTTCACCATTCAACAGGCCTGGCAGCTTAAGCCTGGCAGCCAGATTGGGACGTATCCAGTTGTTGCCGGGCTAGGCGATATTTCTATTCAGCTCAAGGGCGATCGCGTCTATGCCCCCTTTGATGGACAGCTCCAGCCCCATGCCGACAGTGACTGCCTGATTTTTTCGAGTCCGGAGGTGCCCGCTTATTTACTGCGGCTGTGCGGTTTGCACAATCCTCGGCTAGGCGCTGTGCACCAAGGAGAGGCGATCGGCACGGGGCAACTGCTGCACTTTGCCGCCTTGCGCAAACAGCCGGATGGCACGTGGGCCCTCGTTGAACCCGCTAGCAGTCTCATTGAAGGGCTGTTTCGAGATCGTTAAGGGCGATCGCTGCCCCAAGACATCGTCCAGCCCAAGTTGAGCGCCAAACCTGGATGCAATCGCGTTCACGATGGGGAATCTCCCACCGGAGCGATCGCCTCGTGCCCCATCTACCGTTCTATTCCCTCAAGCTAGTTGTCACCTATGATTGCCGGACTCACACCCACTCAACCATCATCTCGCACAGCCTTCATAGCGATACCAGCTCACGCCAACCCTGACGACGACTGGGATCGGTCCAAGCTGCAGATCACACTTCCCACAGGTTTAAAGGACTGGATCCATCGCTGGCCCACCATAGCTATGGGTTTCCTCAACTACCTACCCTCCTTTCTGCTCTCCATCGTCATGATTCACCTCGCGTTCACCGATGTATCGCCCCGCGATCGCCCGGTGGTATCGCAGCCTGACGTCAGGGTAGTTGAACCAGCACGCCCCCGTCCCCATCCAGAGGCGATCGCCCTCGACCTCAGTCAACCCCGCCTCACGCCCGTCACCGCTCCAACCACCGAGGCTAGCATTCTCAGCCTCAGCAACCGGGACGCTGCAGGCACCGAGATGGGCGAAATTGTTGCCAAAACCCTACGCCTATTCAGCCGTCCGGAGACAGCTCCACCCCCAACCGAGCCGCGATCGCCCCATCCAGATCTCCACCCCAGCGGCCTCTATGCCTGGATTTCTGGAGAACCCTGGGAGGGCGATCGCCTCTTTCAAGGCGGCACCGATTCGATTATTGCCAAGGCAATCGGCGCAGCAGAAGGAACCCGTACCGTGACAGGCGATCGCACCCCAGCCTATTACGGTCATCGCGATCCAGGGAATGGCGTTTGGAATCTTGGCACCTTCTCCTACCAGCACGGTGCCCAGTCTCCCGAGGAGGCCGATCAAAAGCAGCTAGAGCGGCTGTATCGGCAAACGCAACTGCTGCGATCGCTGGCCAGTCGTCGAAATCTAGACCTCACCCAAGAGGTGATCATCAACGGCATTGACCTAGCCAACCAAGCTCCCCTAGCGGCCCTGAGTGACGAAGGCGGCTATGTGGATCGCCTACAAGAAGCCTATCGCCGGGGGCACCGAGGCTCGGATGCTGTCTTAGAAGCGCGGGTCTATTCCTACCTAAACCCGTCCACCAACCGCTGGGATGCACCGGGGCTAGGCAATACCTATCAGGGCATCAAAGCTGACCAACTGCGCCGCCAGCAAGCGATCGCTCGGGTGCTCGACCATAGCGGCATCATTGCCCATCAACCCATTTCTAACCCTGAGCCCACCCATACTCCCCTACCCCAAGGGGTCGAGCCTCGACCTGCCCATGCTCCTCCAGCTCCCTCCTACGATATTGCGGCCGTGCCTCCAGCCGAGCGATCGCCCCACCCAGATCTAGATCAGCAGGGCGTCCTAAGCTTTGGCCTCCTATAGATATCTGTACTTTTTCCGGATCGATAAGTATTGTCGTCACAAAGGGGGAGCTACATCGTCATGAACCTCATGCACCCCGAGGCACGCCATAAACGTACTCAACGTTCCTGGATCCGTATCGCAAAACCCGCGCCCGGTGCCAAAGCCCCCAGCCAAAATTGATTCTAGAAAGGGAAGCTGCCAAAACCACAGGGCGGGCAGATGCCCTGGCTGGGCGCGAGCATCATCAAAATCGAGCCAGGTGTAGACCTTGAACACCCGCAACGACCTTGACCACCACCCCACCTCCTTGGCAAAGGCGATCGCCCGCTGAGGCAGCTTCTGATAGTTCCCCATCAAAGCTTGGTAGATGTTGCGCTGAGCCAAAAATCCAAACTTACCTTGGCTATTAGCACTCCACAGGTGATCGATATCATATAAATCCTGCAACTGCAGTTCACGGATCGAGGATGTATCTAGACAATGCTTGTCCTCTCGCCGCGTTAGCTTGAGTAAGATCATGAGCGTTTGCCGATCAGCATCTTGCCAGCGCTTCTGAGCTAGGGCGATCTCTAAAGCTTGGTAGTCCTCTGGAAAAT